>JAHEDM010000263.1 GCA_024641205.1 Actinomycetes bacterium | reverse complement strand
CGATCGGGTCGAGCGGGTGCCCAAGCCGGCACCGTATGGTTGGAGTAGGCCATTGTTTAACGACATCGGGTAACGGATTGCGACAGAAACACGAACGCCGCGGATCGCCGGATCGAATCCTGGCTACCCGCGGTCGATGAGAAGTCCCTCCAAGGCGATCCGGACCATGTCGTCGAATGTTCTCTCCCGTTCGGCGGACGAGGTGGACTCGTGGGTCGTGATGTGGTCGCTGACCGTGAGGATGGCCAGAGCCCGAGCCCCGGTCCCGGCGACCAGACCGTACAGGCCGGCCGCCTCCATCTCGACGGCCATGATGCCCATCTGCTTCATCACCTCGAACCTCTCTTCCTTCGGGTTGTAGAAGAGATCGGAGGTATGGACGTTGCCCACCTTGGGCTCGATGCCCGCCGCTACGGCTGCTTCGTAGGCTGCTCGCAGGAGACCGAAATCGGCGGTTGCCGCATAATCCATGCCGTCGTAGCGGGCCCGATTGACTCCGGAGTCCGTTGAAGCACCGATCGCAAGGATCACGTCGCGAATCCCCACGTCCAGGCTCAGACCCCCACAGGAACCGACCCGGACGAGTCGCTTGACTCCGTACTCTTTGACTAACTCGGTGGCGTAGATCGACGCGGACGGAATACCCATGCCGGTGCCCAATACTGAGACAGGCAGGTCTCGGTATGTGCCGGTGAATCCAAGCATGTTGCGCACCGCCGTGACTTGCCGTGCGTCATCGAGGAAACTATCCGCGATGTACTGAGCTCGGAGCGGGTCTCCCGGGAGGAGTACCGCTTCGGCAAAATCGCCTGCAGTGGCTTCGATGTGCGGGGTCGGCATAGAACACCCTTCCGGAGCGGAAAGAGTCAAGGTAATCGAAAACGCCCGTTGGCGAAACTACGTGCGGCCCAAAGGGAGCTGATTTGGCGGGGCACCCCATCTACCATGCGGCGGGGGTTCATGGCGCAGACAACACGACCATCCTCGGCAGCGGCATCCCTGATCGGGAGCTCGGCGACCTTGGTCGCGCTCGCCCTGGGAGTGCTAACGGTGGGGGGATTCCTCGGTGCCATCTGGTGGGGATTCGATCTTGCCGCCCACTTTCGGGTTCAATATGCCGCACTCCTGGTTCCCACCGTTGCGTTGCTGGCCGGCCTGCGGTGGCGAAAGGCCGCCGTTGTGGCAGGAGCCGCCCTGCTGGTCAACCTGGCTCTGATCATCCCGCTGTACCTGATGAAGCCGGTGCAGGCGGATGGTACCGAGACCCTCCAGATCCTGACTTTCAACGTGACGGCTTCCAACCCGGAGCGGGCCTCGGTGATCGACTACCTTCGGGCCAGCGGGGCGGACATCATCTTCTTGCATGAGTCGTCGACGGATTGGGAAGGCGCTCTCGGTAGATCAGACCTGTCCTACCGGATGGTCAGCGCCCGCGAGCCGGGTTCGGTGTTCGGTACTTTGGCGTTGATACGCGAAGGCGTCGTCGCCAACGTCATTCCGCTTGGCGATTTTGGCCAATGGTCGATCGAAGTGATCACCGAGATGGACGGACACGAGATCAAGGTGCTCGGGACGCATCCACTTTCTCCTGTGAGTCCGACCCGGGCGGCGGCCCGCGATGAGCAGCTGCGGATCATCGGAGAGTGGGCTGCTCTGCAGGATGATCCGGTCGTGGTGACCGGGGACTTCAATGCGTCAACCTGGTCACGCGGTTTCGCTCTGGTCGCCGGAGGGGCTGATCTGATCAATTCGCAACGAGGTTTCGGTATCCAGGCATCCTGGCCGGCCGGTTACCCCTTGTTCGGCATCCCGATCGATCACCTGATCCACAGCCCCGAGCTGACGACGATTGACCGGCATCTCGGTGAGAACCTCGGGTCCGACCACTTTCCGCTCATTGTCACGATTGGGTGGGCTGCCAGCTAGTGCCTGATGGTGTGCGGTGGCCTTCCGTCGGTCCTAGTACGGCCATGTTCGATCGCGCCCGGCGGCGGTTACCCATGTGGCTGGCCCGGTCTGGCTATTGCGATCCGCCGACCGGGGCTTGTTCCTGAGATCGATGGGCATTTCCGGACTTTCCGGTCCGACCGGCACCACCCTGACCTGATTGGTCCACCCTTGGGACTCCTTGATGTCTGACCCATGTGACCCTTGGGTCCGTGAAGGGTTGCGGCGTCATCCCGCGAAGAGTGGATGAAGCCGGGCCGCTACGCTGCTGCCCATGGAGCTCGTATCTTTTCAGGAACGTCGCCGGCAGTTGGCGGCCGCCATCGGGAACGGCATCGCCGTGATTCCAGCCGCCGGCCTGCACATCCGCAACGATGACGTTGATCATGCTTTCCGCCAGGACAGCAACTTCTTCTTTCTGACCGGGTTCGACGAGCCGGATGCCGTTGCGATCGTCAACCCCAACCACGACGAAGAGCAGTACGTCCTGTTCGTGAGACCGCGTGACCGGGAGATGGAAATCTGGAACGGCTACCGGGCGGGAGTCGAGGGGGCCAGGACCGAATTCGGGGCGGACGCCGCGTATCCGCTCTCCGAACTGCCGGGGAAGCTGCGCGAATACCTGCTCGGCCGTGATTGCCTTTTCTACGCGATGGGGAACTCGAGCCACGACGGGACGGTCACCACAGCGCTTGCTCAGGCGCGCCGTTTCTGGGCCAGGGACGGCCGGCCCGTGCCGGATTCGATATCAGACCTCCACGCCCTTCTCGGGGAGATGCGGATTCGGAAGTCGGACGCTGAGATCGAGAAACTCCGGGTGGCATGTGAGATTTCGGTGGAGGCACATCTCGAAGCCATGCGATTTGCCCGGCCGGGACTCTACGAATATCAGGTGCAAGCGGCTCTCGAATACGTTTTCCGGGTCAAAGGATCGCCCCGGGTCGGGTACGGCTCCATCGTTGCCTCGGGACCGAACGCCTGCATCCTCCACTACGTTGAGAACACCCGGCAGATGGAAACGGGCGACCTCTTGCTCATCGACGCCGCGGCCGAATATGGTTACCACTCCTCCGACATAACCCGTACCTTCCCGGTCGACGGGGCGTTCACCGCTCCCCAGAAAGCCGTGTACGAGGTGGTTCTTGCCGCCCACCAGGCGTCCATTGGAAAGGCTGCGCCGGGTGGATCCGTCAAGGAGCTTCACGAGACCTCGAAACGGGTACTTGCGGAAGGTCTGATTGAACTCGGTCTTCTGCCCGGGACACTCGACGACTCCCTGGCCATGCATCACTATCGGGAGTTTTTCATGCATGGCACCAGCCATTGGCTGGGTATGGATGTGCACGACGCAGGGGGCTACATGACACCAGACCAGGCGGCTCGACCCCTCGAGCCTTCCATGGTCTTTACGGTCGAGCCCGGCCTCTATCTGGACCCGACGCGAGAGTCGGTTTCGTTTCCGCTACTCGAATACGACCACGACGCTTGGATGGAACGCCGGTATCTGCTGGGAACTGAGGCGGCCAGGAAGCTCGAGGCAGAAGAGAAAGAAAAGGCCGGAGCGGTCGAGCATTTTATCCCCGCTGAGTTCCGCGGCATCGGGATCCGCATTGAGGACAACATTCTCATCACCGCCGGCGGACACGAGAACCTGACGGCCACAGTTCCTTGCTCCGTGGAGGGGATCGAAGCGATCTGCGCCGAGCAATCCTCTCTGCCCCGCTGACCTTCATTGCCAATCCGTTGACGTTTCCAGGGCTGCGGCGCTATTCCCGCGAACCTGGCATGCTGTTGGGACTGTGAGACGAACCGGGTATCTGCCGTTGTTTGTCCTGGGTTTGGCAGTCGTCCTGACGGCCTGCTCGGAAACCGATGCCTCCGTTGACACGACG
>JAHEDM010000262.1 GCA_024641205.1 Actinomycetes bacterium | reverse complement strand
GGTCACGCCCTCACTACGTGCCGAAACGTCTGGCACGGCCGTGGCCGAGCCCGCCCGGGGTGGCGCGAAGATGCCGACGGACGCAAAGGCCTCCGCAGGAAGTCCCAGCGACCGGTATCGGTTCTTTTGCTCATCGTCCAACGCAACGTTGGGATGATCGAGGAACAGCAGATCCTCACCTTTGACGTTGAAGATCAAGGCTTTGGTGTTCACCGCACGAGCACCGAGCGCCCCCGACGCGAACAGGGAATGCAGCAAGAACGTGGCATAGGTGGTCTTGGTTGCCACTCCAGATATACCGGAGATGTTGACGTGGGCACCGCGCCTGCCGTCGAGGAACTCGAGGTTGGCATAGAACGGCTCATTGGAGCGACTCAATCCAATCGGCAGCCGTTCGGACATCTGATCGAAGAAGAGAGCCCGATCGCGCTCTTCGCCTTCGGCCCGAGCCACCGCCTGTCCGGGGCGGGGCGGAACGAAGATCTCCGGTTCGAAACGAGTGGCGGTGATCTGAGCGGCTTCGCTCACTTCCGCAGGCAGTACCCCGTCCTCGATGAGGAACACGTCGCTGTCGAACCTGGCTCCCTCGTGCCTGGCCCGCACCTGTGAGACCATGCCGTACACCTTGACGATTTCGCCGTCGGGCAGCACGCGCTGCAGGGCCACCACATCATCGAGTTGCAGGTACTGGCCCTCGGCAATCCCGACCCAAAACTCCAGCGGAGTGGCGTCTTCAGTTCCAATGACTCTGGCTACAGGTTGCTCCATCGCACTTCCCACGGCGGGATCGTTATCCATGCGGCGATGGTAGCGAGGGACTCTGACAGCGAGGGAAGCGGAAGGCGGAAAGTTCCAGGTGGGAAGTGGAAAGCGGGAAGTTCACACGAGGAGTGGGATGGTTCCACCTTCCACCTTCTACCTCTTTGGCACCAATCTCCACACGTCGCCGCCGGCGGTCGTGACGTAGATCTCGCCGAGTGCGTCGGTCCCGAAGGAGGTGACACTGACCAGGGCACCAACCTCCCCGGTGTGATCCTGCTGATCGGTGGCTGCGCCGTTCTCGTAGACAAACGAGCGGAGCCAGCCGCCGCAATAGTCGGAATAGAAGTACCGCCCCGCCAGTTCCGGAATCGCCCTACCGCGGTACACATACCCTCCGGTGACCGAACAGCCATCTGGATGCGAGAATTCGATGACGGGCAGATTCAGGCCGGCAGTGTTGCACCCTGAACTGGGCGAGAAGCAGTGGGTCCCTTCCATGATCGGCCAGCCATAGTTGAGCCCGGCCGCGCCTGCGGAGGCCACATCGATCTCCTCCCATTTGTTCTGACCGACATCACCGATGTAGAGCAAATCCCCATCGAACGAGAACCGCCACGGGTTGCGAAGACCGTACGCCCAAACCTCAGCTGCTCCACCGCCATCCACGAAAGGATTATCCGGAGGTATCCCATAGGCATCCCCCCCGACCGGATCGCCTTCGTCGACATCGATGCGAAGCAGCGCGCTCAGGACTGTGTCGGGTCGCTGGCCGTTTCCGTAGCGGTCACCGGAGCCGCCTCCATCGCCGAGGCCGATGTAGAGGTACCCGTCTGGCCCGAAGGCGAGCATGCCTCCGTTGTGGTTACCGGCCGGTTGCGTTACCACCAAGAGCAACCTGGCGGTCTCCGGGTCGGCCAGGTCGGGATTGCTGCTGACCCGGTACTCGAAGATCTTGGTGTCGCCGTGCCGATCGCTGTAGTGAACGTAGAAAAGGCCGTTGGTTGCATAGTCAGGATGAAACGCCAGGCCGAGCAATCCCTGCTCCCCTTCGTTGTTCGTCTGTTCGCTGACGTCCAGGAAGGGCTCTACCAGGGTCGCTCCGTCCGTGATGATGTGGACCTGCCCGTCCTTGGTGGCGACGAACAAACGGTCATCGCCCGCGGGTGCGTCGACGAAGACGGGAAACGAAAGCCCATCGGCGACCTTCTCGTACACCAGGCCGGTCAGCGGGGTAAGGGTGGTTGTTGTGGTTGTCGCACCTTCGGTCGTCGTTGTGCTCGACGACCCAACAGCCGTCGATGAAGTGACCGACGCTTCCGTGGTGGTTGCGGTACTGGCAGTTTCGGGTGGTTCGCCAACCAACGATGAGGTAGATGCCGGCTCAACATCAGAGCAGGCAGCCAGCAGTATGAAGAGGGCGAGCACGATGATCCGGTGCATGAGCAGAGCATATCCGCCCGTCGGACAAGTCGAACCGCATGGCGTGGTTCCGTGCCTGCAGGCGAGTAGCTTTTGATTACGCGCAAAAGTCAACTCGAAGGAGCTCACATGCCGAAGAAGTGGGACGATTCGATCTCCGAGGAGCACCTCCACCCGGAAAGCCTGATGATGGGCTACGGCTACAACCCGGAATGGTCGGAAGGAGCGCTCAAGAGCCCGATCTTTCAGACATCGACCTTCGTATTCGAGACGGCTGAAGAGGGTAAGGCGTTCTTCGAGGTCGCGACCGGGCAGCGCCCTTCACGTCCAGGGGAAAAGACGGGGTTGATCTACAGCAGGCTCAACAATCCGGACCTGGAGATCGTGGAAGACCGGCTCACCCTGTGGGACGGTGCCGAGAGCGCGGCGGTCTTCGGCAGCGGTATGGCGGCCATCGCTACGACCCTGCTCGCCTACCTTCGACCAGGTGACGTCCTCCTCCACAGTTGCCCTTTGTACGGCGGGACCGACCATCTTGTCAACGACATCCTTCCCGAGTTCGGAATCAAATCGGTCGGATTCCTGGCCGAGCATTCGCGCGAAGACATCGCGGCTTTCCTGCTCAACGTGGACGGACCGTTGAAGATGATCCTTATTGAAACACCCGCCAATCCAACCAACGACCTCATCGACATCGCCATGTGCGCAGAGATCGCCCAGGCCGCATCGACTGAGGAACAACCGGTACCACTGGTGGTTGACAACACATTCCTCGGACCCATTTTTCAACGTCCGCTCGACCACGGAGCCGACCTGGTCCTCTACAGCGCCACCAAATACCTGGGCGGCCACAGCGATCTCATTGCCGGAGCATGCCTCGGATCAGAACGCCTGATCGCACCGATCCGGGCTATGCGCACCTACCTCGGCACTCACGTTGGCCCGTGGACAGGATGGCTGCTGATGCGAAGCCTCGAAACGTTGCAGTTGCGGATGATGCGGCAAGCGGAAAACGCGTCACGAGTGGCCGATTTCCTGGCCGGCCATCCCAAAGTGTCGAACATCCACTATTTGGGATTCATCCAACCGAGCCATCCCCAACACGACATCTACAAGCGGCAGTGCCTGGGGCCCGGAGCGATGATCGCCTTTGACGTGGCGGGGGGCGAAGCCGGCGCCTTTCGTTTCTTGAATGCGCTCAAGCTCATCCATCTGGCGGTGAGCCTGGGCAGCACCGAATCCCTCGCCGAGCACCCGGGCACGATGACCCATTCAAGTCTGAGCGGTGAGGCCAAGGCTTCCTATGGAATCACCGACGGGATGGCTCGCCTATCGGTTGGGGTGGAGCACCCCGACGACCTCATCCTCGATATTCGCCAGGCGCTCGACCGCGTGTGACATCGATAGTCCCATCGTGCCGATAGAGCGGAGCGCGTGGAACCACTGGACTCAAATCCGGTCGGAGTCGATTCTCTGACGAGCGCTTTGGAGGCCTGCCTGCCGACCCTCGGCTACGAGCCGGCCCCGTGATCCCCGGCCGGCAGCGTGAAAGAAAACTCTGATCCACCTTCTGGCAAAGCCTCCATCCAGATCGTCCCGCCGTGGCGTTCGACGATCCGCTTGGCAATGGCGAGCCCGACTCCCGTCCCGGGGTACATGTCCTGAGTGTGCAAGCG
>JAHEDM010000261.1 GCA_024641205.1 Actinomycetes bacterium | reverse complement strand
CGGTAGATGCTGCAGTCGGTGTCGAGGTGGCAACCGTGCCGGTGGTCGGTCCCGGGCTCGACGGCCGAACCGTGCCGACGTTGTGGGCGGTGAACTCGACCGGGCTACTCCTTGGAATCGATGCTGGAAATGGTGGGCAGGTTGCTTCCCACCAGGTTGGGCCGACCACCCATGCGGTTGTAGTAGGTGTGAACGGGATCGTGTACGTCGCCACCGATACGCCCGAGCTGATCGGATATGACCCCGTTCTCAAGAGCCGGACGATTCGTGTGCCATTGCTCGTGGCTCCCGATTCCGCTCCGGTCGAGATAGCAGGGCGGGTGTTCATTGCGGGGGTCGACGGGACCGTCCGGGCGTACGGACCCGGCGGAGAGATTGGCCTGGCGAGCCCTCCGGTGACGCCGAGCTTGATAGATGGTCCCATCAGCAGTGTCACCTGGTCGACGAATGGGGACGTGGCCTTCGAACACGGCGGAGACGTGTGGTTGGTCACCGGTGGCGGTGACGAGGTTGTGAACCTCACCCGGTTGAGTGGAGGTGGCTCGGCCCCGGCGTGGTCGCCAGACGGAACGATGCTTGCCTACACATCGGGATCGGTCGGCAGCGATGTCTACGTGATCCGGTCGGATGGGAGCGGGCGCAGGAACCTGACCGCTTCGACGTCGGCCGACGAGCGCGATCCCGCCTGGTCGCCCGATGGGTCCCGGATCGTCTTCAGCTCGCAAGTCTGCGCCGACCAGGGAGCCTTCGAACCGGAACGGGTGTGTTCGGCGATCTCCGCGTTGGGCCAAGTCGATCCGATCACCCTTCGCACCAGGGAGGTCATCGGCGCTCCGACCGTTCTTGCTTCAGATCGCGAACCGGATTGGTCACCCAGCGGCAATCTCATTGCGTTTGCTTCGGATAGATCGGTAGGAGGTTCGTCCATCGGATCAGAGTGGCACCTCTGGACGATGACTCCCGCCGGCACCGACGTGACGCCGATTCTGGACCCCGGCGTGATCGGCGGTCGAGCCCCGGTCTTTTCACCAGACGGGAAACGGCTGGCCTTCGTATCCGACGGCGGTCCGGGTGGGGTGGCAGCACTCTCCATTCTTGACCTGGAGACGGGCAGCACCACCACCCCGATCAAGGATCTTCCGGTTGGGGCGGGTGCTCCGACCTGGTCTCCCGACGGCACGAAGCTGGCCTTTGCGTGGGAGTTTTCGACGCTCGGAAAGATCTACACGGTGTCCGTCGCTGACTGAGCATCGGTTGTACCTCTGTGATCAGGGGGGCGGGCCCAGGAACCACGCCGCAACGAACCACGTTGTCAGGTTGGGTTGAATCCGCGCGATGGCAACGGTGTCTGAGATGATGAGCGAGTGAGACACGTGAACATGCGCCGACTGCTCCTGGTTCTTTCGGCTCTGGCCATCGTGGGCTGCCAGGACTATGCAACCTTGCCGTTGGCCGGCCCGACGCCGGTCACCACTCTTCCGCCACCGACCGATTCGTTGCCTGCCACGACAACCACCATGGACACGCCGACCACCTCCGTGGCCACCTCGACCACGACCACGCTGGCGCACGTGGCCGAGAGGCCGATCGTCTCGGTTGTGCTGGTCGGGGATGTCATGTTGGGAAGGGGAGTGGCTCCGATAGTCCGCAACGAACCGCTCGGGGTGTTCGAAGATGTGCGGTTCCTGGTGACCGAAGCCGACATCGCGGCCGCCAATCTCGAGTCTCCTCTGACCCTTCGTCCTCACCTAGCCACTAACCCGTTTGCACTCGAGGCCGATCCGTCGGTCGCGGGATCGCTGGCTACGGCCGGCTTTGACCTGATCGGAATCGCCAACAATCATGCAGGCGACGCCGGGCGCCTGTCGATTCTCGACACGATCGAAGCGGTCACCGCCACCGGAATGACCACCGTGGGTGGTGGCACCAACATCGACGATGCGTTCGCGGTTCGGGTAATCGAACGCAACGGTATCCACATCGGCTTCCTGGCGTTCGACGCCACCCTGGCCGGGACGAGCGCTACGGCCAACCACCCGGGGATCGCCTCATGGGATGAGGAAAGGGTCCAGTCGGTCGTAGAGTCCATCCGCCCGCAGGTCGATCTCCTCATTGCCGGTGTCCACGGCGGAGTCGAGTACTACCGGGAGACCGATCCCGGTATGGCGGTGCTGGCGGAGCGGCTGGCCGGATGGGGGGTCGACGTTGTCTGGGGGCACGGACCGCATGTCATCCAACCGGTCTTCGAGACGCCCGGGGTGGGCGACCGGACGACCGTGATCGCTACCAGCCTCGGCAATTTTCTGTTCGATCAATCGAGCGCGGGGACCAGGGAGGGGGCCGTGCTGGAAGTGCTGGCCGACCAGAAGGGCGTTATTGCCTACCGGGTCGGGACAACCGAACACCGTGACCGCCGGGTGCACTTTGAAGCTTGGGCGCTTCCTGAGGGCGACGCGGTGCTGCTGGAACTCGAGTGGTGGAATCTGGTGAGAGCGCCGGCCGTTGAACCCGTCCGGTCTGCGGGGTCCGCAGTAGATGAGTTCACCGGCGGGGTCATCGTCGATGCGGCTATCGGTGACGTAACGGGAGACGGCCGGGACGACCTCGTGATCTCGCACCGTCACGCCTATCGTGCGAACGAGGTCAACACGCAGTATCCAGACCGGCAATGGGCCGATGTATTGGGTCAGAGCGCCCATCTGGGCGTCTATCGACCAGATGATCTTCGTGAACTGTGGGTGGCCGGAACACTCTTCCGGCCGGTCGCCCGTTTGGCCGTATGCGACGGTTCTGTTGCGCTGGCTTTTGACTCGCTCGATGACGGGGCGATCGTCGCTACGGGGGGATGGGTCTGGCAGGGTTTTGGTTTCACCGTTCCGGCCGAACTGGCCGGTACCGGGATGCCGGGCTGCACAGATGTCGATGGCGATGGACGGCTCGATCCGGTGATCGTCGACCGGTCGGGGAACTAGGAGGACGTTGAAGAGGGGTTGGTGCCCCAGTCGTGAAGGGAGCCTGAGAAAATGAAACAGGTCCTCGCCATGCTCATGGTGCTGGTGATGATCGCTGCGGCCTGTACCGACAAGGCCGAGGAGACGTCAACGACATCCCCGGTCGGAACAACCACCACTTCCACCTTGCCTGCAACCACTGCAACCACTGAAGCGCCGCCTGCGGTCTCGATCTCGAGCATGATCCCCGGCTCTCCCGGCGCGTTTGCCCCGTTTGAGCTCATTCCGCTGATGGGTGACGGGTCGGCCTACCCGGGTCCGGCCCTCCCGGCAACACTTGCGGGCGTCCTCAAGCCTGAATGGCTGACTCTCGATCCTGAGGTAGCCGCCACCTTGCTGGCGCAAGGTTTCGTAGTTGTTCCGGATGGCTACCGGCAGTTTCAGCATGCCTACGCCAGCTACCTGTACGAAGGTCAGGTGTTCTTCGTGACGACCGACGTCGGTTATCACTTCCTGCACCTGGCGTTCTCCAAATTGCTGCGTGACATTGAACAGAGCACGCTGCTTCCCATCCTCGAGGAGATGGTCGGAGGTCTGGTTGAGGCAACCCGGCAACAGATGGCAGAACTAGAGGGGAGTGAATTGGCTGAGGCCGCGGCGCGTGCTCAGCAACTCTACGAAGCGACCGCCACTCTGCTCGAGCTCGACGTTGGCCCTATCGGCCCGCTCGCCCAACAGGAGGTCGACCTGGCGCTCGAAGCTACCCAATTGACGACGTCGCCGACCACCAGCTTCGGCAAGTGCGATCCCTTCGCTTCCCTTCGCAATTGCGTTGACTACAGCCTGTTCAAACCGCGCGGCCACTACACCCGAAACGAGGATCTCGAGCGCTACTTCCGGGCGATGTCGATG
>JAHEDM010000260.1 GCA_024641205.1 Actinomycetes bacterium | reverse complement strand
GCCCCCGAAGCCGTCTTGGCCCGTGAGCTGGAGATGTGTTTCGTGAACATTGCAGTGTTGACCGACTACGACGTTGGGGTTGAAGGAGACATCCCGCCGGTCAGCCACGCCGCCGTCATCGAACGATTCCAGGCAACACTGGGAACCCTCAAGAACGCCCTGCGGACCTTGATCCCCCGCGCAGCCGGTACCCCGCGAGCCTGTGCATGTGCAACTGCGTTGTCGGCTGCAGGCGGGTAGGGAGTCCCGAACCGCCGGCCGGCCGGGCACAACCCCCTTCCCAGCGCGACCTGCGCACGATACGTTGACTCGGTGTACTGGTTCCGCCGCCCTCCCTACCTCCGCTGGGCGGCGGCCGCCGCCCTGGTCCTGACCGCTGCCTGGATGGATCTTCGTCCCCGGCCGACCGTCCCGGCACCCTTTGCCGCCGTGGACCTTGCAGCGGGAGCCACGCTCGACGAAACCATGATCGAATGGCGCTCCGTGCCCGCCGGCTTGCTACCTGTCTTCGAGAACCCTCGAGGAATTATCCTTCGACCGGTATCGAGCGGAGAACCGCTCGTTCCGTCTGTCGTCTCTTCCGAGCGGGCCGCCGTCCCGGAGGGATGGTGGAGCATGGAGACGCACTTGCCGGGCGGGGCGCTGCCGGGCCAGAGCGTGCAGCTGATCTTGCTTGGGGCTTCCCCCGATGAAGCCCCGCAGTCGGTACCAGGAATAGTGATCTTCCCACCCCCCATCGTCCAGGACCCCCTCGCTATCGAACCACCGCTCGGCCTGGTTGCCGTACCCGGCGAGCATGCTGCGATCACAGCCGCCGCCATTGCCGACGGTAGGGTGTCGGCCATCCTCGCGGCGCAATCTGGCTAACCTGCCGCCGATGCTCGATGCGATGCTGTGGGGCCTGGTGCAGGGCCTGACCGAATTCTTGCCGATTTCCTCGTCCGGACACCTCGTTCTCATTCCGGCCTTCCTGGGTGTCGAACCCCCCGACCTGGCGACCTCCGCGCTCCTCCATCTCGGCACCCTGGTGGCGGTGCTCGCCTACTACCGGAACGACCTGGTCAAGCTGGTCCACTTTCGTCGGGATCCCGCGGCGCGCCACATCCTGTGGCTGCTGATCATCGGCACCATCCCCGCCACCATCGGGATTGTCCTCACCGATCAACTCTCCGCTTTCCAGGAGTCGACCACGGCGGTCGCAATCGCCCTGCTGGTCACCGGAGCCGTGCTGTTGGTCTCGGGATCCATTACCCGCCGGGCCCGCACCCTCGAAGGGGCCACCGTGTCCGACGCCCTACTCGTCGGCGCAGCGCAGGCCACCGCCCTCTTGCCCGGCATCTCCCGGTCGGGTATGACAATTACGGCCGGTTTGGGGCGAGGTCTGAGCGGCGTCGAGGCGGCCAGGTTCTCGTTTCTTCTGGCCGTGCCGGCCATCGCAGGCGGAGGCATCATCGAGATGGTCGACCTGCTCGACAACGGCGGCATACCCTCCACAGTGTGGTTGGGGGTGCTGACGGCCGCAGTGTCCGGCTACCTCGCCATTGCCTTCCTGATCAAGACGTTGGTCCGGATCGGGTTACGGCCCTTCGCCGTCTACTGCTTCGTCGTCGGGATCCTGGCATTGGTCCTGCTGTAGACGGCAACCAGCAACCATCACCGTTCTGACTGAAGCTGGGAGCGAAGCGGTCTGGAAGCTGAGTGACTATTGGGCGTAGTTGGAACTGGCCCGGACCGTCTCGGCGATGTGCACGTTGATCAGCGCCGGCTTCCCGCTGCCCGCCGCTCGCTCCAGAGCCGGCCGAATCTCCTCCGGCCGATCGACGAATTCGCCGTAACCTCCCAGGCCTTCGACCATCAGGTGATAGGGACGAATCCCCAGGTCGGT
Organism: Actinomycetes bacterium; assembly: GCA_024641205.1. GTDB lineage: Bacteria > Actinomycetota > Acidimicrobiia > Spongiisociales > UBA4744 > UBA4744. The sequence goes on along the minus strand of JAHEDM010000260.1, from coordinate 1,981 downwards.
AGCCACCAGCCGTTCCGGGTAAAAGGCACGATGGAAGCTCTTGATGTTGTTCCAGACTCCATCGTTGCCGACCACCCCGATCACCGGCAGCCCCAATCGGACGAACGTGTCGAATTCCATGCCGTTGAAACCGAAGGCGCCGTCCCCGTACACGATCGCGACCTGTCGATCGGGGTGAAGTGCCTGGGCGGCCAGGGCAAACGGCGCCCCGGTCCCGAGGGTCCCGAACGCTCCGGCGATGAGCACCTCGCCCTGATCGGCCGGGCGGAGCCACTTGGCGGTCGTCGAGACGATGTCGCCACCATCCAGCGAGACGATCGAACCGGCGAGGAAATCGGCCACCTCTCGGGCAAACCGTTCTGGATGAACCGGCGAAGCATCCGAGTTTGCTTCCTGCTCGGCCTGAACCCGAGCTTCGCGTTCCGCGTCCATGATCGTCGTCGTCCACGACCGTGCGTCGGGGCGGGCATACCGGTCGGCAACCTCGTTGAGTGCGGCGAGGAACCGGGCCGGATCGGCAGTGAGCCCGGTTTGCGCCGGGCGATTCCAACCCACTTTGGTTGGATCGGCGTCGACCTGCACCACGTGGGCATCGGCGTGGATTTTCTGCCCGTAGCCCGTCCGAAAATCCCAATCGACACCGAGCGCCAGGACCAGATCGGCACCGGCGAAGGCCATCGAACGCCTGCGGTTGCCCAGAAGCGGGTATCCGTGGGGAAGCGCCCCTCGGGCGTTGCCGCTCAGGTACACCGGCGCTTGCAGCGCATCGGCGAAATGCCGCAACTCGGTTTGGGTCTTGAGTCCACACCCGGCAAACACGACCGGTCGCTCGGATCGAGACAACAGCTTGGCGACTTCGTCAACGTTGTCTTGCGAAGCGCCCGGCGGTGATGGACGGTGGCCTTCCGGCCACGTGATGCTCGACTCCTCCACCATGTCGAACTGGACGTCCATGGGTACGTCCAGGAACACCGGGGCCCCCCGACCGGCGAAGGCATGACGGGCGGCCGTGGCGATGTAGTCGGCCAACCGGTTGGTCTCCCAGGCAGTGGCCGCCCAGGCGGTAATGGACCTGAAGAGCTGCGGATGATCCATCTCCTGGAGACCGCCCTTGATCTCCTGACGGATGAAGTGGCGGCCGCCCAGCAGCAACACAGGGGCGCCGGAGTACCAGGCGTTGGCCACCCCGGTGATCGCGTCGGTGACCCCCGGACCGGCCGTCACGGCTGCGACGCCCAGTTTCCCGGTCAGCCGGTGGTACGCCTCGGCGGCATGCACGGCGGCTTGCTCGTGGCGCACGTCGACGACCCGGATGCCTTCCTGCACGCACCCATCGAGGATGGCGACGATGTGTCCGCCCGTGAGGGTAAAGAGTGTGTCGACCCCTTCATATTTGAGCGCCCGGGCGATGATCTGCCCACCATGAATCTTGGCCATGGGGAGACAGTAGTCAGCTGTCCGCCGTCAACTGTCAGCTGTCCGCGCAAGGCGGAGCGGTCCGGGGAGGAGAGGGCGGGAGGCAAGGGTGGGCGGTGAGCGGTTGGGGGCACACCGGCCGCTCGCGTTGGGGCCCATTTGCATCGAAAGGAGCACGTGAGATGGTGCGGGTTGGGAGCCTCTCCCGCCGGCGGGAGAGGCGCGAGCACAGCGAGCGGAGAGGGTGGTAACGCCCGGGTCTGGTCTGGTCTCTTCGGACGGCGGTCAGCGTTGCTCAACGTTTTTTGTCATACCTAGACGATATGTTTGAGCAATGAGAACGGCAGAAACGAGCGCAGAAACGAGCATCGAACAGCTCCTGATCGGCGACGAGGCCCACATCGCCCGGTTACGGGCCCGCCAGATCGCAGCCCTCCAAGCTCTCGACCTGGCCCAGGTGCCATGATGGACGGGTCCCGCAACCTTGCTGAATGGGCGGCGGCCCGTATGGACCTGGCACCGGAAAGTGCCCTCAGGCTGGTTCAGACCACCCACCGGCTCCAGG
>JAHEDM010000259.1 GCA_024641205.1 Actinomycetes bacterium | reverse complement strand
TTCATCGGGAGCGGCGGCGGCCCGCATGCCGGTTGCGGTTGCTCCGGGATTGACCGAGTAGACCCGGCCCGCGTCTTGCCACTCGTCTGCCAGGATCTCGAGCCACCCTTCCAACGCGAACTTGGAAACCGCATACATGCCCCAGCCGGCGCGGCCTCTGCGGCCGACTCCGCTCGAAACACCGATAACTGTCGGGTCTAGACCGTTCCCAAGAAGACCACTGAGGGATTGGTGCAGGAGTTGTACTGCCGTTACGTTGACCTCGAATACCCTCCGCCACAAATCTTCCGGGTAGTCCTTCAGAGGGGTTTTCGGTGGGCCCAGAATCCCCGCAGCGTGGACAACCACGTCGATACCGCTTGACCAAGATTCGATGCTGTCCTGGACCGCCTGCCTGGCGGCGGGATCGGTTATGTCTCCCTCCACGGAATGGATCCGGTCCGGCTCAAGGCCGACCACCGTCTCTCTGAGATGATCGCCCCGGCGAGCGATTGCCCATACGCGTGCGCCTGCCTGCGAGTAGCCGCGCACCAAGGCGCGACCAATGCCGGATGAGGCACCCGTCACCAGTATCCGTCGACCGTCCAATCCCATGGCAGCAGGATGGTCGGCAGCTGCCGCCGATCCAAGTCGCAAAACGACAGCCTTTTGATCGCTCGGGTCACTTTTGGGAAGAAAAGGGGTCGATGGGGTTGACATGTGGCGCGGAATGGGCCATAGTGGCACGCAGTGGAGGACTACAGATGTCGGACAGGGTGCAAGAGTCATGTTCCTTGGTGAGTACCAGCACACACTCGACCCGAAGGGACGAGTCGTGTTGCCCGCCAAATTCCGCGAACGGTTGGAAGACGGCTGTGTCATCACCAAGGGGCAGGAGCGATGCCTCTACGTCTTCCCGCTCGATCGGTGGGAGACGGAGGTAGAACGAGTGAACACGCTTCCCCGCACCGACGCCCGAGCTCGCAAACTGGCCCGGTCGTTCTTCGCCGGCGCCGACCAGCAAGTTCCGGACAAACAGGGGAGGGTGCAGCTCCCTACCAATCTCCGCACCTACGGCCAACTCACGAAGGACCTCACGGTCATAGGCGTTGCCGACCGTGTCGAGATCTGGGACACAGCTACCTGGGAGCGCATGTCCGCCGAAGCAGATGAGTACTACGCAGACATAGAGGAGGCCCTCGGCGAGCACGGTATCTGATCATGCAATCGAGGACTGGTTCATCGCCAGCCCCCCGGAACCAACGGAAGGCCCCTTACTCCGCCCGCTTCCTTTGGTGCCAGCGCCCGGGGGGCTGACCATGAACCAGACACCCGAAAGCCGGAAGTTTCACGAAGCGGTGATGGCAGAGGAGGTGGTCGAACTGTTCCGTTCGTTGCACGAAGGCCTGATCGTTGATGCGACGTACGGCGGTGGCGGTCACAGCCTGCGCCTGCTCGGTGCGCTCGGCAGCAACGTACGGATTCTTGCCTTCGACCGGGACCCGGATGCCATATCCGAGGCAGAGGCCCGGAGCGCAGATACCAACCTCGGCGATCGCCTGAAGATCGTCAACCGCAACTACAGGGATATGGAAGAAGTGCTGATCGAACAGAGCATGGAAAGTTTCAGTGGAGCCCTCTTCGATCTGGGCGTTTCGAGCCACCAGATCGAAGAGGGCACCCGAGGTTTCTCATATCGGACGGCCGGGCCGCTCGACATGCGGATGGGTCCGGATGCCCCGCACACGGCCGCCGAGCTTGTCAACGAATGGCCGGAAGCGGATCTTGCCCGTGTCATTCGATCCTACGGTGAGGAGCCGTTTGCCACGCGGATCGCCCGGGCCATTGTCGCGGCTCGTCCTATCAGAGACACGGCGCAACTGGCAGAGATCGTTCGCGCGGCCATTCCGGCTGCCACCCGCCGGACCGGAGGCCATCCCGCTCGCAAGACGTTCCAGGCCTTGCGGATCGCGGCAAATGACGAACTCGGCGCATTGGAGCAGGGTCTTGATGCGGCGCTCAGGCGGCTCCAGCCGCTGGGTCGATGTGTCGTCATTTCGTATCACTCGCTCGAAGACCGCATTGTCAAGCGGCGTTTTGCCTCCGGTGCAACCGGGTGCACCTGCCCACCGGACTTTCCCGTTTGCGTGTGCCAACACACTGCGGAACTTCGCCTTTTGACTCGCAAACCACTTCGCCCCACCGACGAGGAGATCTCGGTCAACCCGCGGGCGCGCAGTGCACGCCTGCGGGCCGTTGAGAAGGTGGCTGCATGACAGCCCGCCTGGCACCCGTTCGCCGGCCGCGACCCCACATCAGGGTCATCCCCGGTCGAGTCGTTCAACCGTTGCGGATGGCTCCCTGGCTGTTGTTCACAGCACTCGTCATCTTTGTCTTCTTTGCCCTCATTTATTCGAGGACCACGCTCAGCGACTCTGCGTTTCGTCTGGAAGAAGTCGAATCGCAGATCGCTCAAGAAGAAGCTGCTTACCAGCAGCTGAGGCTGGAGGTTGCGCGGCTCCAATCCCCAGAGCGAATTGTTCCACTCGCCGAGCAGATCGGACTGGTGCTCCCCACCCAAGTTCGAACCGTCGAAGCCGCCGGAGTATCCGGTTCCGAAGGCGGGGCAGAGGCGCGCTGGGCAGAAGTGAAATCGATTCTTACTGCATCACCATGAGGACGACCGGACCAAGCGCTGGCGACCGGAGCCCTACGGGTTATCAAGAACCCGAAGGAAGAGGCTCGCCCGGCGGGGTCCGTCCGGAGGCATAGCGTGGCGGGGCGGCAGACAAGCCGCCGCGCGCGGAGAGGGGCAACCGACTACCGACTGGTGCTTGTCGGAATCGCCCTGATCGTGGCCTGGACGGCAATCGGTGTCCGGCTATTCCAGGTGCAGGTTGTGAGAGCCGAAGAGCTGGCTGCGATGGGGCTCGATCAACGGCTCACCGTCAAGGACTTGGCAGCCGATCGCGGCAACATCTTCGACCGGGAAGGCCGCGAGCTGGCGATCACTGTTGATGCCACCACCATCTACGCCAATCCCCAACAGGTGACGGCGCCGGAAATCACGGGCACGCTCATCGCTGCCGCCCTTGGATTAGACGCAGATGAACTGGTCGAGAAACTCACTTCGGATAAGAGCTTTGTGTTCATAGCGAGGCAGGTCGAATGGGGTTTGGCGGAGCCGGTCACCCAGCTCGGTCAACCCGGCATTCACTGGTACACGGAGCCGAAACGGGTCTACCCGGCCGGGAGCATGGCTGCCCAGGTCGTCGGGTTTGTCAACATCGACAATCAAGGAATTGAGGGGCTCGAGTACGGGTACGAAGAGGAATTGAGTGGGCTTCCCGGCCGGCTCGAGGCCGAGCAAGATCCAAGCGGCCGCCTCATCACCTTCGGGGAGTACGACGTCGTCCCGGCGGTCCCGGGGAGCGATCTCGTCACGACCATCGACCGGGAGATCCAATTCATTGCAGAAGAAGTCTGTCAGGACACAATCACCCGTACCGCGGCGCAACGCTGTTCTGTCGTAGTCCTCGACCCGGCGACGGGCGAAGTACTTGCCATGGTGACCCTTCCCGGCTTCGATCCGGGCGATCGGTCTGGGGCAGATCCAGATCGCTTCCGGAACTGGCCCGCCCTCTCGGTCTTCGAACCGGGTTCTATCCAGAAACTCGTCACGGTGGCCGCGGCGTTAGAAGAGAAAGCGGTCAGCTGGACGACCACCTTTGAGGTGCCGGATCAAATTGAGATCGTGGCCGGGGCGTGTCCTGACAACGAAGACGTCTATGGCTGTTTCAGCGATATCGCTCCGCATGATCCCCGCATCATGAGCGTCAAGGACATCGTGACCCGCTCCTCCAACGTCGGCACCATCATGATCGGGCAGAAGCTCGGGGAGAAGAATCTGGCCA
>JAHEDM010000258.1 GCA_024641205.1 Actinomycetes bacterium | reverse complement strand
CCAAGGCCCAAGATCCTTCCAAACCAGCGGCTCAACCTGTGCCCAAAACCGAGCCACCTGCTCGCAAACCCGGCGTGTTCGAGCCCTTGCCTCGGAAGCGCGGGGCGAAGCCGCCGCCCGCGGTGGGCTCCGACGCCCCCAACCGCTGGCTGACTACGGATCCTCCCGGCGACATCAACGCTCTTCGCTCTTCGAGTTCGCTCGGTCATCGACCACACGCAAAGCGAAGTGGGTTTCGGATCGGAACGATGCCGTTACTGGTGGTCATCGTTCTTTTGGCTGCATTGGCCGTTTGGCAGACGGGTCTGCTCGATTCTCTCTTCTCCTCAGAGCCTGATGTCCAGGGCGCCCTGAACAATGCCGGGTTCGGCTCCGTTGCGGCCACCGTCACGGGTGACACCGCCACTCTGGTCGGGATCGCCGATTCACCAACCGCTCTCGAGCAGATTGTCGCCGTGGCAAGGAGCGTCGAGGGCGTCCGCCAGGTCGACAATCAGGTGACCGTCGGGGAGACCGATGAAGCACTCTCTCTGATCGGCCAGATACAGGCTGCTCTGGTTGTTGCTGGCTTCAGCGAACTTGAGGTTGCTGTCAATGGGGACATGGCGACGGTCAGCGGCGCAGTCGCGGATGAAACGTCACTCGCCGCCGCCGCGCTCGCCGTATTGAACGTGCCCGGTGTGGCCCAACTCGACAACCGGCTCGTCGTAGGGCCCGTTCGTCCTCCGGAAGATGTACAGGCGGCATTGGTCTCGGCGTTGGCAGCCGATGAGTTCGCCTACGTCTCGTTCGAAGTGCAGGGCGAGTTGGCCGTGCTGAAAGGTGCGGTGCCGACCGAGGAAGCGCGCGCCCACGCGGCTGCGAATGTGCTCGGCGTGGACGGGATAGACAAGATCGACAATCGGCTCGCCGTCGATGCCGGCCTGCCTATCGGGCCTGCGTTGCCTGCCGAGCAGCTCGAGGCAGCTGCCACAACTGCCCTTGCCTCGGCAGGGATTCAAACCGTCTCTGCTTCGGTAGAGGGTCGGAGAGCGATCCTGGACGGTACCGTACCTTTGGAGACCATCGGATCCGGTTTCTTCAGTTTCGTGAAGATGGCCGAAGCAGCGGTTCTTTCAGTCGATGGCATAGACCAAGTCTCCAGCCGGCTCAGTCTGCGCGGCGACGGAGCCATCTTGCGAAGCGGATTGCAGACGTTGCTGGCGGATGCTCCGGTGGAATTCGCCCTTGGGTCTGCGGACCTCACCGCGGCCGGCCAGCAAGTGCTCGACCAGGCTGCCGTAATCATCCAATCCCAGCCGGGATTGCAGGTCCTCATTGCCGGCCACACCGATACGGCCGGAAGCAACGAAACCAACGAAGCGCTGGCCCGCCAGCGGGCCGGGGCCGTGCGCACCTACCTCCTGACCCGGGGCGTGCCCGCCTACCGGCTGGTTGCCGTTTCCTACGGTGAACTATTCCCCGATCTCGAGGCAACGGCCGAACAGAACCGACGCATCGAATTCGAGGTTGGGCCATGAGGAAAGAATTGCATTCCGTCCGGTCTGGCTTCGTTGCCGCCGTCGTTTTGGCTCTGACAGCCGCGGCCTGCACTCCCGGCGGCGGGAGCAACCAGCCCACCTCCACCACCCCGCCGGAATCGACGACCTCGACTACGGGTGGACTGGTCGTCAACACCACGGTGGTTCCCCTGGCCATGAATACCGACGGCGTAACCGTGACAGATGACACCATCTATTTGGGGCTCCTGGCCGACCTGACCGGCCCGTTCTCCGGTTCCGTTATCGATGTGATCGACGCGCAGACTGCTTTCTGGTCGAAGGTCAACGACGAGGGCGGCATCGCCGGTCGACAGATAGAGCTGATCATCGAGAACACCGGGTACAGCCCTGCCCTGCATGCAGAAAAGTACGCCGCCATGGCCGACAAGGTGCTCATGATCGCCCATTCAACCGGATCTCCTCATACGCTTGGCATCCTCCCCGACCTTATTGCCAACAACCACCTGGCGGTACCGGTGACCTGGTATTCGGGATGGTCCGACCCAGCCCTCGGAGGGAACCTATTGGAAACGGGTTCGAACTACTGCATGGAAGCGATGAACACGATCAGCTGGCTGGCCGAGGATTTCGAAGGGCGGACCGGCAGGAAGCCAACCCTGGCCATTGCCACCTTCCCCGACGACTACGGACTCGACTCGTACGCGGGGGCTGCCTATGCCGCCCAACAACTCGGCCTGGAGATCACGTACAACGGTGCCGGCACGATCATTCCCGGAACTGATCTCCTGCCGGTTGCCTCCGGGATATCTCAAAGCGGGGCCGACTTCACGTGGCTGGCGGCCGATCCCTTGACCCTCACCACTGTGGTCGGGACCGCCCTGCAGCTGGGTTACACAGGACAATGGTCTGTATCGATGCCCACCTTCAGTGATCGATTGCTGGGAACCGCCCTCGGCGATTACATCGCCGCCAACATGTACATGTCTGCTCTGATGGCCCCCCTGGGCGCCGACGTCCAGGGAATGACCGAGGTGCTGGACGTGCTCAAAGCAAAGTATCCGAACCGCTATCCGGCCGCCGGAATGGTCGAAGGTTATCTCGAGTTCTTCGTCACAAAGCGAGTACTCGAGCACGCTGCCGAGTTGGGCGATATGACACCAGCCGGTGTTGTGGCGGCCGCCAACGATATCGGTTCATTGAGCTACGACGGCCTCTCCCCCTCCAACCTCTTCAGCGGCGACGCAAACGCCACGGTCACCCGGGCGACGGCTATCTACAAGCCCGACAAGGTGGCATTCGACGCTCAGGGCGGTCTTGGGGCCAGCCTGGGCAACGGCGGCATCTCTGCCATGACCAAAGTGACGGACTTCTTCGCTTCGGATCTGGCTGCCAACTACGACTTTCAGGGGCCTTGCTACGTCGTGGGCGGCTAGTCGCCCGGCACCACCCGGCAATATCAGCGAAGATTCGTTTCAAAAAAAGATATTCGAAACCTTGCATGTTGACGCGGCCCGGCTATCGTGTGCATGTTGATGGACGGTCCGCCGTCTGAGCGGCGAGAACCGATTCAAGTTTTCCCCTCCTTTTTTCCGATACGAAGTAGAGATGCCCACGCACACCCTCGAAACACCCCAGCTGCGCTCGCTGGCCCGGCAAGGCCTACCTGCCATCATCGAGGGCACGCTCATGCCACTCGCCATCTTCTATGCGGCACTCTGGGCCATCGGCATGTGGGGAGCCCTGATAGCCGCTCTAACCTGGTCGTACCTGGCGATTGCCAGGCGGATCGTGAAGAAGCAACCCATTCCCGGCTTGGTGCTCTTGAGCGCCCTGGCCCTCACGTTTCGAACGGCTTTGGCTATGGCCGCCGGCAATGTGTTCATCTATTTCCTGCAACCGAGCCTCGCCACGGCGCTGCTCGGGTTTGCCTTCCTCGCCTCGATGACTGCGGACCAACCGCTAGTTCAGCGCCTGGCCCGCGACTTCCTACCCGTTTCGCCCGATTTCTTCGCCAACCCGTTTGTGCGACATTTCTTCATGAGGATCTCATTGCTGTGGGCCATGGTCATGCTGGCCAACGCCGGGGTCACCACCTGGATGCTGTTACGGCTGCCTGTCTCGATCTTCGTCATCTCGAAAACGGTCGCATCGGTCGTGCTGACCGGAATCGCGATTGCCTACTCGGTCACCTGGTTCCGTCGGCTCTTCTCCCCGACACCAGCCCGGGCCTAGGTGTCCTAGGAGGCCGCCGACCGTCTGTATACGGTGGTTGCCGTTGATTAGTCTCGAGCGAGCACCCCTTCCGAATGTGTGGTTTCCGCCGTACTGACTTACTTCAGGTCGGCCGATCTGAAGCCGATAGAAACCGAAGAGATGTCGTTCAATCCAGGAGAAGTTCCGCA
>JAHEDM010000257.1 GCA_024641205.1 Actinomycetes bacterium | reverse complement strand
TCTCGACCTCGGTCGTATCACGGATGCGGTCGGCAAGATCGGGTACGAGATCCATTTGGTCGAAGAGAAAGAGGAGCGCAAGAGCGTCGTCGAACGATACGACGAAGAAGTCCGCTTCCAGTTGCGGAACTTCGTGGCGGCGGCCGTGCTGACCCTGCCGGTCATCCTCCTCGCTATGACCGGACAGCAAGCCCGGTGGAGCCTCCTCGTTCAGTGGGCTCTGGTGACGCCGGTCGAGTTTGTCTTCGGGTGGCAGTTTCATCTTGCAGCCCTCAAACGCCTTCGTTCGCTTGGGGCGAACATGGATACCTTGGTCTCAATCGGAACCCTGGCGGCTTACAGCTACTCGGTCTGGGCGTTCTTCAACGAACAACCGGTGTTTTTTGAGACGGCCGGAGCCATCATCACGTTGATCCTCCTCGGCCGCTTCTTCGAGGCACGCGCCAAGGGTCGGGCTTCGGCAGCCATCACCAAATTGCTGGCGTTGGGGGCAAAGCAAGCCAGAGTGGTTCGAGACGGGGAATCCGTGATGCTTCCGATCGAGGACGTCCGGGTCGGCGACGTGATCGTGATCAAACCGGGCGAAAAGGTGCCAACGGACGGTGTGATCGAGGAGGGACGCTCATCACTCGACGAAAGCATGTTGACCGGTGAATCGATCCCGATCGACAAGGGACCCGGGGACAACGTATACGGAGCCACCATCAACCAGCAAGGCCTGTTGACCATCCGGGCCGATCGGGTGGGTTCCGACACCGCACTTGCGCAAATCGTCCATCTGGTTGAAGAGGCGCAAGCATCCAAAGCGCCCGTCCAGAAGTTGGCGGACCGCATCGCAGGAGTCTTCGTACCCGTCGTGTTGGTGATTGCCCTCGCTACCTTCGCGCTCTGGCTCTTGATCTCCAAAGACTTCGCGCAAGCCTTGACGGCGGCTGTTGCCGTACTGATCATCGCCTGCCCATGCGCGCTGGGTCTGGCCACACCAACCGCAATCATGGTCGGCAGCGGGCGCGGGGCCGAATTGGGTGTGATCTTCAAAGGCGCAGACGTCTTCGAACGATCCCGGGCCATCGAAACCATCCTGTTCGACAAGACCGGAACCCTCACCCGGGGGGCGATGAGCCTGTCTGATATCGATACCGACGAGAACGAGTCGCGCTTTCTCTATCTCGCCGGCAGCGTCGAGGCGGCCAGCGAACATCCCGTTGCGCGGGCCGTAGCGCTCGGTGCGGAAGAACGGAACATCGAGTTGGGCAAGGCCACCAACTTCGAGAACTTCGCCGGTCAGGGCGTCCGCGGAACCGTCGACGGAGTCCAGGTGGTCGTCGGTAAGGCAAAGCTGCTGGTTGACCAGGGCATGGTCATCGCGGAGCGGTACTTCAACGAGGCGGCGCGATTGGAAACCGAGGGCCGTACGACGTTTCTAGTTGGCTGGGATTCGGAGGCAAGGGGTGTTCTGGCAGTGGCGGATACGCTGCGAGCCACGGCCGGCCCCGCTATTGCCGCTCTGCAAGAGCTGGGTGTTGAGGTCGCCATGATCACCGGCGACAACCACAGGACGGCCGCCTCGATAGCTGCTGAAATTGGCATCGATCAATTCGTCGCCGAGGTCCTGCCGGGCGAAAAGGCCGAGCAGGTACGCCGTTTCCAAGAGCAAGGAAAGACAGTCGCGTTTGTCGGAGACGGGATCAATGATGCTCCAGCCTTGACCCAGGCCGACCTCGGTATGGCCGTCGGCACCGGCACGGACGTCGCCATCGAGGCCGGGGATGTCATCCTGATGTCGGGAGATCCGGCGCTGGCGGAGACGGCCATGAAATTGGCTCGAGCCACATTCCGGACGATCAAGCAAAACCTGTTCTGGGCGTTCTTTTACAACGTGGCCATGATCCCGTTGGCTGCGGCCGGTTTGCTCAATCCGATGTTCGCGGCAGCCGCGATGGCCTTCTCGAGTGTCTCCGTTGTAACCAATAGCCTCCGCTTGAGACGGTTCGGTCTGTAACAGCCCTCTCTGGCATGCTGCCTTTCCCGGCTTCGAAGTTGAGAACCGAGCCCGCCACTGCGGTACCTGCCCCGCCGGGGGACCTATCTGCCTGTGCGCGATCGCAAAGAACCGGGAACGGTCCCTAATTCACGTCGCCGAGATAGCGGGGGCTTCCCACTCCATCCTTGAATAGGGCCACCAGGTCCGAAACGAGGGCCGCCGGGAAGAATCGGACGTTGACCAGATCGTCCAGCGGGATCCAATCAACCGACACCTGCCATGCGTCCTGTTCCACCGGCGGCAACGGCGGACATGACCGGTCGACCGAGCAGGAGAACATCACCTCGATCTGGTGCACATCAGGCTCAAGGGTCTTGAATTCATGGCTGGCTCCTATGTAGTCGCGCACCCACAAGACATCACCCACCGTAACTGCATACCCTGTCTCCTCGCTCACCTCGCGGCGCACGCAATCATCCAGCGGCTCACCGTGGTTCTGGCCGCCGCCGGGGAGCAAGAAGAACTCGCCGTCCGGGTCCTGGGGATGCAGATTGCGGGTCAGAAGGATCTCGCCGTTCTCGACGATGACGGCTTTCGAAGCGACGCGAATGGGTGAGCCGGACATGGAGTGCCAGCGTAGCGGTGGCACCCCCCCAGCGGAGATCGGATCACCGTACGAACCGGACCAAAGCGATCGCTCCTCAGCTCGAATTACCGCTCGACGATCTGCTCTTCTCCGCAGACCGCGTCGCCGATCAACCCGAGCCGGTGCGAAGGTTATTCGCCCATTCAATCGCTCCGGGAACGCAGCCGGCGCGCTCGGTCCCAGCTCCCTGAGAACGGCATCGGCTGAGATCCTATTCGTGGATCCAATCCATCGCTCGAGCCGACTGCTCGCCATACCCCGGCATGCCGGCTCGGGCGTGACAACGTCCGCCTATTCCATCGCGCAACTACTCTTGAAAGCGATGGACGTCGTCGAATGGGAAGAACGGCCTGAGCTCCGGAACCCCGTGGCCCTGATCGCCTTCGAGGGCTGGAACGACGCGGCAGACGCAGCGTCTGGAGCGATCGAATTCATTCTCGACCAATTCGAAGATATTGAACCCTTCGCGGTGATACTGCCTGAAGAGTTCTTCAACTTCCAGATTCGCCGTCCGGATGTTGAGATCGATGACGGCGGTACTCGCGACATCACCTGGCCGGTGGTTGCTTTCTACGCCATCCCGCTTCCCGAACAGGACCGTGACCTGGTGATCGTGCTTGGCGAAGAACCCCACTACCGCTGGTTGACGTTCACCAACCATCTCATCGAGGTTCTCCAATCGGTTGGTGTTGAGGAGATGATCACCCTGGGCGCCTTCATCGGCCAGGTGGCCCACACACTCCCCGTACCCATCATCGGCGTGGCCACTGATCCCGCCATAGTTGAACGCCACAATCTGCTCACGTCCGATTATGAAGGACCTACGGGGATCATCGGCGTCCTGAATGTCTCAAGCGCGGAGGCAGGCATTGATACCGTCAGCTTATGGGCTGCGACCCCGCACTATTTGGCCGCCAACGACAACCCCAAGGCCATGCTGGCCCTCCTCACCAAAGCGGCCCTCATCGCAGGCATCACAATCGACGCGACTGAATTAGCCGTTGAAGCCGGGGAGTTCGACTCGCGAGTCAACCAGGCCATGGACTCCTCGGACAACCTTTCGACCTATGTCCAACAACTCGAAGAAACCTCCGAAGAGGCGGTCCATCCAGCGGTCGCCGACCAACTCGTTGATGAGATCGAGCAATTCCTCAAGGGCGGCGATTGAAGGTAGGCGAGGATCTTCCCATCGAGGGGACCGAATGCATCACCCGCCGAGGCCGAGCCGGCCCGTGCCCATCGTGGCGCGGAAGGAACCGATGCAACCGTTATTGCAGAC
>JAHEDM010000256.1 GCA_024641205.1 Actinomycetes bacterium | reverse complement strand
AACTCGACACTGCAAGCAAGAGACGACAACCTGAAACTGCCACTTCGAACTCGACTCAAACTGCCTACAATCCGCCGCCTTGGAGCTCACGCCGACCACCTCTGGTTCTTTCGAACCCTCCAGGCCCGGTGAGGCCTGTGGGGTATTCGGTGTCTACGCTCCGGAAACCGACGCCGCCCATCTCATCTCCTTTGGGCTGATGGCCCTGCAACATCGAGGGCAGGAGAGCGCCGGAATAGGCGTGTCCGACGGCGAAACGGTGACCGTCTCCAAGGACATGGGTTTGGTGAGCCAAGTCTTCGACGAGAAGTCCCTGGCCGGGCTGCCCGGTCATCTTGGAATCGGCCACACCCGCTATTCGACGACGGGTTCCACGACCTGGGAAAACGCTCAACCGGCCTTCCGGCAGGTGGGCTCGACCGGGCTGGCCCTCGGCCACAACGGCAATCTCACCAACGCGGTTGAGCTGAGCGATCGGATCGGCCCGCAGGCCGGGTCGAGTGATTCCGAGTTGATGCTGCAGGCAATCGCCCTCGAGGTCCAGGACGGACGGGCAGACGGGCGCCAACTGGAGCGGGCTCTCCTGCAAGCCCTCCCGCGTTTCGAGGGCGCCTTCTCCCTGGTAGCCATGGACCAGGGACACGTCATCGGGGTACGCGATCCGCACGGGTTCCGGCCCCTTTCAATCGGTCGCCTCGCGGCGGGCGGATGGGTGCTCGCCTCGGAAACAGCCGCCCTCGACCTGGTCGGAGCAACCTTCGTACGAGACGTTGAGCCGGGAGAGATGGTGGTGGTTGATGCGTCCGGCCTGCGCAGTTTTCGTCCATTTCCTCCTTCCGAGCCTCGTCTGTGCGTGTTCGAATTCGTCTATTTCGCACGCCCCGACAGCCGCCTCTACGGGCAGAACATCCACGCCGCCCGACAGAATATGGGGCGCCTCCTCGCTGCCGAAGCCCTGGTAGAAGCCGATGTGGTGGTACCCGTTCCCGAATCCGGGATCCCCGCCGCGCAAGGGTTTTCAGCGGCCAGCGGAATCCCGTACGCCGACGGGCTGGTCAAGAACCGGTACATCGGCCGAACCTTCATTGAGCCGAACCAGATGCTGCGCGATCGAGGGATCCGATTGAAGCTCAATCCGATCCCGGCCACCCTCGAAACCAAACGGGTTGTCCTCGTTGACGACTCGATCGTCCGCGGGACGACCACCCGCCAGCTGGTGGCGATGGTCCGCGAGGCAGGCGCAAAAGAGATCCACCTGCGCATCTCCTCGCCGCCCTATCGGTGGCCCTGCTTCTACGGCATGGATACATCCGATCGGTCAAAACTGCTTGCCGCCCACCAGACCGTTGAGGAGATCAGCGCCTACCTGGCGTGCGACTCACTTGCCTATCTATCCCTGGACGGATTGCTGGTGGCCACCGGTGCGGCCCAGGATGGGTTCTGCACCGCCTGTCTCAGTGGCGACTACCCCACCACCCTTCCCAGCAACGGACACAAGCTCGCCCTCGAAGGTGGCCGGTGATGCCGACCTACCGGGAATCCGGCGTCGATCTCCATGCGGCCGAAGAGCTGGTGGATCAGATCGGCCCTGCCGTCCAGAAGACCTGGAACGATCGAGTGGTCGGTGGTTTCGGCGGGTTTGCAGCCGGTATCCGTATTCCTCCGGGCTTTCAAGAGCCGGTGATGATGATGAGCACCGACGGAGTTGGCACCAAAGTCGAGCTGGCCCGGGTGACGAACCGCTTCGACGGGCTGGGATTCGACCTCGTGGCGATGTGCGTCGACGACCTCGCCGCGGTCGGGGCGAGACCCCTCGCCTTCACCGACTACCTGGCGGTTGGTGCCATGCGGCCGCACCGGGACCGGGCGCTGATCGAGTCGGTGGCGGCCGCCTGTTCAGCAGCGGGTTGTGCGCTTTTGGGAGGAGAGACGGCCGAGCACCCCGGTGCGATGCCGATCGACGCCTTCGACCTGGCCGGTGCCGCCCTTGGAATCGTTGAAGAAGGAAAGGTGATCACCGGCGCCTCTATTCAGATTGGCGATCTCGTTATCGGAGTCGAGAGCCCCAACCTCCGGTCCAACGGCTTCTCGCTGGTTCGAGCCGTGCTCGGAGATGTCGATCTCGAATCCCTGATGGATGATGGCCGATCGGTAGGAGAAGCACTCCTCGAGCCATCGGTGATCTATGCACCGGCCGTCCTTGACGCGGTGGCAACCGGGGCCGTGCGAGGGCTAGCCCACATCACCGGCGGGGCACTTCCCGGGAACCTCCCCCGCGTTCTGCCGCCCGCCTGCAGCGCCGTCATCGAGCTGGGTGCATGGGAGGTCCCACCCGTGTTCCGATACGTCCAGGACCTGGGCTCGATTCCCGAGGAGGAGATGTTCCGCACCTTCAATATGGGAATTGGATTCGCCGCATTTGTGGGGTCCGCAGATGCGGCGGAGGTCCAAGCGGTCTTCGCCGGCCACGGACACCGCAGCTGGGTCATCGGTGAAGCCACCGCCGGTGAGGACGATCGGGTGCTTTTCGTCTGACCGATGATCCTCCTCGATGGATCTGCCGAGGCGCCCGGAGTAACAAGCAATCGCAGCGAGCCGCGATCGAGGTGCGCACTTCCGGGCGGGTTCCCACCCGGAACCGACCGTTGACCGGGTCCAGGACGTCGCAACGGCCCGATATGGCACAATAGGGCCATGTTTCGCGCCTCCACCTGTGTCCCCCGCCATCTTCGGCGTTCGCTCTTCGATACTCCGTAACGGCCCGTCGTTGCCGAGTGCAGACTGCCCGTGAAAGGAACCTCGATGACTGAACATCTCGCCGGCTTTGACGACGTCCTCGCCCCCGTTGTGGCCTACAGCACCGACATCGTCGCCGACCATGCTCAAGGCCTATGGATCTACGATCGAGAAGGTAACCGCTATGCCGACTTTGCATGCGGGACGGCTGTAACCAACCTCGGTCACAACCATCCCCGGGTCATCGAGGCGGCCCGCGCCCAAATGGATCGCCTGGTGCACGCCGGGGGCATCTTCCGGTATGAGTCGATCATCAGGCTGGCCGAGAAGCTGAGCACCGTAACCCCGAACGGGATCGAAAAGTTTGGCTTCGCCAACTCGGGGGCTGAGGCGGTCGAAGCGTCTGTCAAGCTCGCCAAGTACGTCACGGGGCGCCAGGGCGTCATCACGATGCGGGGCGGATTCCACGGTCGCACCATGGGGTCAGTCTCCTACACCACCTCCAGTGCGCGTTACCGGGACGGGTATCACCCCATCCTGGGATCGGTCTTCGTCACGCCATTCCCCCGCCCGTACCGATGGGGCAAATCCGAAGAAGCATCGACGGAGCTGGCCCTCGATGAGTTGGGGCACAAGTTCAAGTATGAGGTAACTCCCAAGAACATCGCCGCTTTTCTGGTTGAGCCCGTGCAGGGTGAAGGCGGGTATTACCCGGCACCTCCTGACTTCCTGGAGGCGCTCCGGGCGATAGCCGACCAGCACGGCATCATGCTGATCTTCGATGAGGTACAAAGCGGCTTCGGTCGAACCGCGGAGTGGTTCTCGTCTGACCACTACGCGGTCGACCCCGACATCATCGCCATGGGCAAAGGCCTTGCCAACGGTCTGCCCGTCTCCTCCTACGGCGCGTCCGCGGAAATCCTTGACCGCTGGCCGGTCGGCGCCCACGGCACAACCTTCGGCGGTAACCCCGTTGCTTGTGGTGCGGGTGTTGCGGTGATCGACACCATGGAAGGGCTCCTGCCCCATGCCCGTCAACTATCGGCACACGCCTTCGAACGGTTCGACAAACTCGAGGTCGCCCACGACACGATCGGAGAGGTACGCGGACTTGGCTTGATGATCGGGATCGAGCTGGTCAAAGACCCCGAATCGCGTGAACCGGATACAGACGC
>JAHEDM010000255.1 GCA_024641205.1 Actinomycetes bacterium | reverse complement strand
GGCGACTTCCGACATCGGAGCCAGTAAAGGCAAGCTGTTGTCTGGCATCTGCACCGTCTCATAGGCGATGCCGACGATGCCGCGAGTCAGAAGACCTTCCGCCAATCTCGGGTAGGCAGCAAGATGAAGGTACGTGAACAAAAGCTGGCCGGGCCGTAACTTGGGGATCTCAACCGTCTGCGGCTCCTTCACCTTCAAGATGAGGTCGGCTCCTGAAAAGACCTCGTCTGCACTCGGCACAATGGCGGCCCCTTGCGCCCGGTACTCCTCGTCGTGGATGGTCGATCCCTCACCCGCTTCGGTTTCGATAACGACCTCATGACCGTGGTCGACCAACTCCCGCACTCCGACCGGCGTTATCGCCACCCGAAACTCTGCTGGTTTGATCTCCTTTGGAACACCAATAATCACGGGCTCTGCTCCTTCGCAATCGCCAACAGACCGATCAGGGTCTTAGCGTCCAGAATTTCACCATCTCGAACCCTACGCAATGCTTCTGCGATCGGCATTCGCACCACATCGGCTCGCTCTTCTTCTATTCCTTGGGGGCGGGATCGAACCGGCTCGAGATCTTCGGCGAGATACAGCCAGATCACTTCATCGGTGAAGCCGGGGGTTGTGAAGAAGGTGTGGAGCAGAGTCAAGCGGTTGGGCCGGTAGCCCACCTCTTCTTCACATTCCCTGATGGCAGTCGCTTCCGGGTCTTCGCCCGGTGTATCGCATTTCCCGGCTGGGATCTCGAGTAGGTCGCGATCGATCGCCACCCTATGTTGAGAAATGAGCACAACGTCGCCGTCGATAATGGGGACAACCGCAACCGCCCCCGGATGGCGTATGACTTCACGCCGGGCCAGCCTGCCCTGGGGAGCGACGTAGTAACGGCGAGCAAGCTCCAAGAATGACGTGGTGGCGATCAGTCGCTCTCCGAGAAACCGGAGACCGCCCCCGCTCACCGATAGGGCAGGTCGCCGACCGCGGCAGGTGTGCCGACGCGATCCTCCTCAGATGACTGTCCATCCCGGTGGGCAACCGCCGCCGCCACAAAGCCGGCAAAGAGCGGATGGGGGGCGTCCGGTCGGGACTTGAACTCTGGATGGAACTGGCTGGCGATGAAGAAAGGATGCGAAGGTATCTCGATGATCTCCACCAGATTGCCGTCGGGTGACGTGCCGGAAAGGCGCATGCCGGCTGCTTCCAGATCCCGGCGATACCGGTTGTTCACCTCATACCTATGACGGTGCCGCTCATAGATGAGTTCTTCCCCATAGAGGCTTCGCGCCAAGGAGCCCTCCTGCAGTTTTGCCGCGTATATACCGAGTCGCATGGTCCCGCCCATGTCGGAAACATCCTGTTGACTCTCGAGCAAATCGATAACGGGGTGCGGGCTGGTTGGATCGAATTCGGCGCTGTTCGCCCCGGCCAGGCCGAGTTGTGATCGAGAAAACTCGATAACGGCACACTGCAATCCCAGGCATAAGCCGAGGTACGGTATTCCATTCTCTCGCGCGTGGCGGGCGGCCGCGATCTTGCCTTCGATACCCCGAATGCCAAACCCACCCGGCACCACTACCCCATGCAGACCTCGCAGGTGGTCGGCGGCCAGCAGACCGTCCATGTCGTCGCTGGGGATCCAGCGCAGGTCGAGTTTTACGTCGTTGTCGAGTGCTCCATGCCTGAGGCTCTCTACGACCGACAGGTAGGCATCGGGAAGATCAACATACTTGCCGACCAGGCCGATCGTAATGGTTCCGGTTGCCCGCTCCGCCCGCTCGACCATCGCTTCCCAGGCGCCCAGGTCGGGCAGGTCGGTTTCCAGCTCCAGAATTCTGCAGACGACATCGTCGAGTCCGCCCCGATGCAACATCAGGGGAACGGCATAGATGTCCCCAACGTCGGTGGCGTTGATCACCGCGTCGGCATCGACATCACAGAATAAGCTGATCTTCCGTACCGCTGCATCGTCGACCGGTCGGTCGGATCTCACAACAATCACGTCGGGATGGATCCCCCGGCTACGCAGCTCCGCCACAGAGTGTTGCGTCGGTTTGGTCTTCATCTCCTCGCTCGAGGCGATATAGGGAACGAGCGTCACGTGCAGGTAGACCGTGTTGGATCGGCCGACGTCTTTGCGAATCTGCCGAATAGCTTCCAGGAATGGCAGGCTCTCGATATCGCCGACCGTGCCACCGACCTCGGTGATGACAACGTCTACGTCCTCGTGAGCCCCCAGCCGGCGGATGCGAGCCTTGATCTCATTGGTGACGTGGGGGATGACCTGCACCGTACCGCCCAGGTAGTCCCCCCGACGTTCCTTCTGAATGACGGTTTGGTACACCGAACCGGTCGTGACGTTCGAATCGCGGCGGAGGTGTTCTCCGGTGAACCTCTCGTAGTGACCCAGGTCGAGATCGGTTTCTCCGCCGTCGTCTGTTACGAAGACCTCGCCATGCTGGAACGGGTTCATCGTTCCTGGGTCGACATTGATGTACGGGTCGAGCTTCTGGTTGACGACTTTCAAGCCACGAGCTTTGAGGAGTCTTCCCAGTGATGAGGCCGTGATCCCCTTGCCGAGACTGGAGACCACACCGCCCGTTACGAACACATACTTCGCCACGGGAGGTTATGGTAGCAGCCCACTCGGGCCGCCAGAAGGATCTGCTTCTGCCCTCCGCTGTTGAAACTCAGGTTCGCTCGCGGACGGCCATGGCGATGAGCTCTTCGGCGTGATTTCGGCCTTGTTCGCTGTCCGGCAGTCCGGCCAGCATGCGCGACAGCTCCTCGAGCCGAGACTGGTGCTCAACCTCCGCAACCGCCACCTTCGTCCCGGTGCGGGCGATCACGAAGTGGTGATCGGCAAAGGCGGCTACTTGCGGAAGGTGGGTCACACACAGCACCTGCCTGCCCTTCGCCAATGACGCCAGCTTCCGGCCCAACTCGAGAGCCGTCCTACCGCCAACGCCGGCATCGATCTCATCGAACGCCAGGATGGGGGCGCGGCCCGACCCGCCCGCCAAACGGAGCGCGAGCACCAACCGGCTGAGCTCTCCACCCGAAGCGACTCGACCCACGGGACCCGGGTCGAGGCGTTCGTCAGAGGAGAACAAGAGCCCTACTTTGTCCGCTCCGGTCGGCCCAGGTTGGGCCGGTTCGACCACCAGGCGGATGACCGGGTCCGGTAATCCCAAGTCCTGCAGGTGGGCGGTCGCCGTGGCGGCAATCGCCGCGGCCGTCCCTCTGCGGGCGGCCAACAGATGGGACCCAGCCTCGGCCACTGCCTGATTGGCCGCAGCCAGGTCGGCTTCCAGACGCTCTGCGCCTGCCAGAAGCCCCGCCAGCTCTTCACGTCGCCGGGTGGCACCCTCGGCGAATTCGAGCACCTCATCGAGGGTGTCACCGTATTTGCGACGGAGATCGCCGAGTTGGGCGAGCCGCTGTTCGGTTGCTTCCGCCGCCTCCGGATCGGTGACCACCGCCTCGAAAGCCACTCGCAGATCTGATCCCAGTTCACTCAGTACCGTCATGGCCAGCGCCGATTGTTTGGCCAGGCCGGCAAGACCCTGATCCAGGTCTGCTGCTTTGCTCAGTTGAGAGGTGGCCCTCCCGGTTTGGTCGGCCGCATCTTCAATCGCGGCGCGGGCTTCGCCCAAACGGGTTGCCAGCTCCTCGGCATGTCGGGCGCGGTTCGCCGCGCCGGTCAGCTCCACATCATCTCCGACCGAAAACCCGGCCGCGCTGATCTCGTCCGCCTGATAGCCGACAAGATCTAGCTCGCGTTCGAGAGCCCGGCGGTCGCCACCCAGACGGTCTTGATCGGCCCGCACAGCCGTGAGGACGTCCCAGGCCAGCCGGTACGTCCCGAGCTGCTCTCGCCCCTCCGGCGGCAAAGCCCGGTCGATCAGTGCTTTCACCTCGGCCGGG
>JAHEDM010000254.1 GCA_024641205.1 Actinomycetes bacterium | reverse complement strand
CCCCTGCACACCCTCGACTGCTGTTTGATCACCGACGGAGGGGGAGCCGTCGTGCTCACCAGCCTCGAACGTGCCAGGTCCCTGAGGTTGCCACCGGTTCCCGTTCTCGGGTACGGCGAAACAACCACCCACATGTCGCTATCGCAAATGCCCGACCTAACCGCTACCGGCGCATCGGTGAGCGCGCAGAGGGCATTCGGCAGCGCCGGGCTTAGTCCTGCCGATGTCGATGTGGTGCAGGTGTACGACTCATTCACGATCACCGTGTTGTTGACGCTCGAAGCCCTTGGGTTCTGTCAGCGCGGCGAGGCAGGCTCCTTCGTCGAAGGGGGCCGCATCCGTCCCGGCGGTGACTTCCCCCTGAACACATCGGGCGGAGGTCTGTCCTACTGCCACCCCGGTATGTTCGGGATCTTCCTATTGATCGAAGCCGTCCGACAACTCCGAGGAGAATCCGACGCTCGTCAGGTACCCGGAGCTGAGGTGGCGGTCGCACATGGCACGGGAGGAATACTGTCAACCCACTCGACTGTGATCTTGGGGATAGATCGATGACCACCCACGCCCCTCTACCGGCCGTCAATAGCGACACCGAAGAATGGTGGGAGGCGACTCGGGATGGTCGGCTCCTCGTACAACACTGTCGCCGATGCGAGGATTTCCAGCACTACCCCCGCCCGTTCTGTCTCAGCTGTCGCAGCACCGATCTCGATTTCAAAGAGTCGACGGGTCGCGGAGTCATCTACTCGTTTTCAGTCGTGCATCGGTCGCCGGACCCCGGCCTGTTTGAGCCGCCGTACGTTGTGGCCTTGGTTCAACTCGAGGAGGGTCCGACCCTCTTCACATCCATCGTCGATTACGAATCCGATGATTTGTATTGCGGCCAAGCTGTAGCAATTGCCTGGCGCCCGTTATCCGACGGCCGCCAGCTTCCCGTCTTCTCACCCATGAAAGGGGTATCTGATGGATTTTGAGCTCTCCGAGGAGCATCTGCTGTTCCGCAGCACGCTGCGCGAGTTCGTCGATAAGGAAATCCGGCCGGTCGCTCGGGAATGGGAACACGAAGGGCGATATCCGACCGAGATAGTCGAGAAGATGAAGACCATCGGGCTTTTCGGGATGACGATTCCCGAAGAATACGGTGGGATGAACGTCGACATGGTCTCCCTCGCCATCGTTTTCGAAGAGCTCTCCCGTGGGTGGATGGGAATCGCCGGGATCCTGGGCAGCCACTCGCTAGCTGCCTGGATGATCGCCACCCACGGCACCGATGAGCAGAAACACCGATACCTTCCCGAACTGGCAACAGGGCAGCGGCGAACCGCCATTGCTCTCACCGAAGCAAACGCCGGCACCGACCTTCAGGCGATCGAGACCAGGGCCTGGAGGGATGGTGATGAGTACGTAATACGCGGCTCGAAGATCTGGATTACGAACGCCCGGTATGCCAATCCGTTGCCGGTCCTGGTCAAGACGGACCCTGATGCGGACCCCCGCCATCGAGGGATGAGCGTCCTGCTGGTGGACCAAGGAACCGAAGGTTTCGTCATTTCCAAGGACATGCCGAAACTGGGCTACAAGGGTCCGGAGAGTGCCGAAGTGTTGCTCGATGACGTTCGGGTCCCCGTTGAGAATCTTCTAGGCGGTGAAGAAGGAAGAGGGTTCAAACAGGTACTCGCCGGCCTCGAAATCGGACGGATCAACGTGGCAGCCCGGTCGGTCGGAATCGCGCAAGAGGCCTATGACCAAGCACGCGCATACGCCAAAGAACGTCACGCCTTCGGGCAGCCCATTGCCGACTTCCAGGCGATCCAGTTGAAACTCGCTGAAATGGCCACCAACGTTCAGGCAGCCCGGCTGCTCACGTGGTGGGCGGCATCAAGAGCCGATTCAGGCGTCCGGGTAGACCTCGAAGCCGGAATGGCGAAGTGGTTCGCATCTGAGGTAGCGATTCAGAACTCACTTGAATCGATGAGAGTCCACGGTGGAATGGGCTATTCAACCGAACTCGATGTTGAGCGCCTTTACCGAGACGCACCGCTCATGTCGATCGGGGAAGGCACCAACGACATGATGAAGATGATCATCGCCAAAGGCCTGGTCGATGGTCGCGTAGTGATCGACTGATGATTCTCGTGGCCAGATCCAATTTCTCTTCGGGGACTTGCCGGTGACAGCCCGAAGCTACCTGTACGTACCGGGAGACCAACCCGACAAACTCGCCAAGGCCCCCGGCCGCGGCGCCGACGCGATCATCGTCGACCTCGAAGACGCAGTCGCCTTCTCCTCCAAGGCGCATGCACGCAGGCTGACAGCTGATTGGGTATGGCAGCAGACCTCGACACGGCCAGAAATCTGGGTCCGAATCAACAACCAGGCTGACCTGATGGCCGACGACATAAACGCGGTAGTCCGGGTCGGCCTCACCGGCATCTACATTCCGAAGGTCAACGGACCCGAGGTCATCGACGAAGTCGCCCAACTGGTTGGCATCGCTGCTTCCCGCGAGGGCCTGGAGGTCGGATCGATCAAACTCGGAGCTCTCATCGAAACGGCCCGAGGGGTGCAAGCGGCTGATCGTATTGCCTCCCACCGACGCCTGACCGAAATGGCGATCGGTGAAGCAGATATGGGAGCTGAACTAGGCATCCAACCTTCCGCCGATGATCGGGAGTGGCTGCCGATCCGATCCCGCCTGCTTGTTGCCTGTATCGCTGCCGGTATCGAACCGCCGGTCGGACCGGTGTCGGTCGACTTCCGTGACCTCGACGCCCTCCGAACCAGTACAGAAGGGTTGTTGCGAATGGGATTCCGCGCACGACCGGCTATCCACCCAGCTCAGATCGCAGTGATCAATGACGTGTTCACACCGACGGCAAAGGATGTCGACGCTGCCCGATCACTCGTCGCCGACTATGACTTAGCGCTCAGCGAGGGGCGGGGAGTTATCGTCGACTCACTGGGCAAGATGGTCGACGAGGCATCCGTCCGCGAAGCCCGCCGGACCCTGCGGTTGGCTGCCATCGTCGGTGAACTTGATGACTGACGTCTCACTGCCACCTGCGTACGACTGGCGAGAGGTGAACATCCCCGGTGGGACGGGCCCGGTGTCCCTCGCTCGATTGTCCGTTGACCGTGACAGCGGTGCGACGCAGTCACTGGTGCAGTTCCCAGCCGGATGGTCACGCCCCAGTTTGGGTTGGTATTCAGAAGATGAAGAGATCCTTGTGATTGAAGGAACCCTTCAAATGAGCGGCGCCACCTACAGCACGGGCGGCTACGCCTACGTACCCGCCGGTTATCTGCGTTCTTCGACGTCCGTTGGGAGTGGTTGCTTGGTTCTAGCCTGGTTCTCCGGCAGACCCACCTGGCATGAGGACAACCGCCATGGGCAGGGCTATGACGAGGGCAATCTGGTTGAGGCAACCTGGACGGAGCTACCCGTCGAGTTGGGGCCGCTGGGTGCCGGGCGGCGCCTTCGCGAGAAGGGGAGTAGGACATCCTGGATTCTCGAGAATGAAGACCGGATCAAGACGCCCACCAAAACAGACCTATTCTCACTCGGCGACCGGACCTGGGCACAAGTGCCATCGGGAACACGGGGGCCCAAGATGCTGCCACCCGTCTTCGCACGAGCATGGAGCGCGAAGTAGAAGTAAACCGAGACGTGGAATCCAGCCCGGGTACGTGGCTACTTGAGCAGCACGGGACAAGGTAGCTGGGTTCCGCTTTCCGAATACCGCGACCGTCGGGTCGAAGTGACGCTTCTCTGACGAAGCGTCTACCTGGCTCGTTGCGGGACGGCTTTGAGGGGATCTCCATCAACCCACAGCAGACAGTCACCCATAACCCGACGCATGCGTCGCGTTTGGTCGAAATGCAAAACTGGAGCAGCGCTATCTCTGTCTGGGGCTCGGGCTACTCGC
>JAHEDM010000253.1 GCA_024641205.1 Actinomycetes bacterium | reverse complement strand
CGGTCGCCAGGATGGCGGTTGTGATCCGATCCGCGCCCGGCGAGCCAACCGATAGGACTCGGCCGTCTTCATGGCGGGCGATCGTCGGTGCCATGTTCGAAGTAAGCCGAGTGCCGGGTGCCAGCGCATGAAATCCGCGCCGGTTGAGTTCGATCTCCCCGAGGCAGTTGTTCATCCAAATCCCCGTCCCGGGAGGCATGACACCCGACCCGTAACCGGATGAGATGGTGATAGAGCAAGCCGATCCTGTCGAGTCAACCGTTGACGTGTGCACCGTGGAAGGCGAGTTCGAGAGAGCCTCAATATCGCCTGCTTCGGCGCCCGTCAACAACCGAAGCGCGTCGCGAGGCAGGTCGTCGCTGAGCTCGAGTTGGTCGCGGCGGAATTCAAGCACGGCTATCTGGGCACGGATCAGCAGGTCGTAGTCGGCGGGTGTCCACCGATGGCGCGGGTGCCCATTCATGAGCATCAGCAGAGCAGTCAGTGTGATGCCACCGATCGCCGGCGCAGGATTGGTGACGACATGCCAGCCATCGACGACCGCCTCGAGAGGCCGCCGGACCAACGGTCGGTACTCCAACAGGTCCTCAGCCGTTAGCAGACCGCCGTTGGCCATCATGTCGGCCGTGATCAACCGGGCTATCTCGCCTTCATACATCGCCCGGGGACCCTGCTCCGCGATCGCTCGAAGCGTGTCGGCCCGGTCGGCAACTTTCACCAAGCCTCCCGCCTGTATCGGTGAGCCGTCTTCGCGGTGCAATGCTGCCCGGCTCGGCTCATGCCATCCGAAAACAACCTCGTGGCTATATCGCAGGTAGTTACTCGAGGGCTGGGAAAGCGGGAAGCCATCGCGGGCGAGCTCATAGGCGGGTTCAACCAGCAGCGGCGACGGAATACGCCCATACCTGACCGAAGCGAGGCCCAAGGCAGCCAGTGCTCCAGGCGTCCCGACCGACCCATGCCCGATCGTGGTCGTGAGGCCTCCACCATATTCCATGGTCACATCGAAGACGCCCTTGCCGAAGCGTTCGCGGGGAAGGCCACGGCCCGGCATCTCGACGTAGCCATCGATCGTGACGGGATCAGTGCCGGGCAGCCAGATGGTTACGAAACCGCCTCCACCGAGGGCACATACCCCCGGTTCGGTGATCATCGAAACAATCGCTGCCGCCACAGCCGCGTCGACGGCGTTGCCACCCTCTTCGGCAATCCGTCCTGCTGCCGCTGCCGCAAGATCGGAACTGGATGCAGTAGCTACTCGTCCCATTTGGGCGCCAGCGTAGCCGGAAGGCCCCACTGCCCGCGCGCCCGATCAGCCGACACCCCGGTTGGCCGGCTAACTGACATCGAAGTCGGGGGGCCGCACCAAAACCTGCTCGGCCACGATCTCCAGCCGGCTCTTCCGACCGGCGGGGGCCGACCAGAATCTCCGCTGCACGGTCCCCGTAACCCAGACCCTTCTTCCGACTTCCGGCTCAGGCACGACGTCGTCTTCGGGGGGATCCCACTGCGTGACGGGCACAACATCGACCCGGCGGTGCGGCTCGTCGGTGCGTACCGTGATGAGGTATCTCACCAGTCGCAAACCTGACTCGAACACGCGCAGCTCCGGTGGTGCGGCGAGGCGGCCGGATAGCACGACAAGATTGAAGTCCATGGTTCCTCCTGGGAATCTCGGGGAGGAGCGGGAGCAGCTCGAACGTACCGGATGGGTGCGACAGGAAGAAAGGCCTGGTTGCCCGCCTGCGCCGTGATCGACGTAAAGTGGATCTCATGCCTATCAGCCGCGCCGTGCAACTGGCGGACAAGCTCTATGCGATCGACGCCTGGATGGAAGACGGTCCCGAGCGTCTCTCGTGCTATCTGTTCGACACACCCGAGCGCGTCCTGGTAGAGGTCGGGCCTTCGGCCACTCTGCATCATCTGACCGATGCCCTCGATGAACTCGGAATCGATGACATCGCGACCTTCGTGGTCACCCACGTCCACCTCGACCACGCCGGTGGTGCCGGGCAGTTGGCACGCCGGTATCCACGAGCCCGCATCGGCGTACACCGTTCAGGGGCGCGCCATCTGGTTTCGCCTGAGCGCCTCTGGTCGTCCGCCGTCGGCGTCTTTGGTGAAGAATGGCTGGCCTCAACCTGGGGTCAGATGGAACCAATCGCTGAGAAGAGGCTCATGGCCCTCGATGAAGGCGACCGGGTGCCGCTGGGAGGCGGACGGTTCCTCGACGTCATGCATACGCCGGGACACGCTCGGCACCACATCGTCTTTCACGATGATGATTCCGGTGGGATGTTCGTGGGTGATTCAGTTGGCCTGTGCTACCCCCATGGCCACTTCGTCCAACCGGTTACGCCTCCACCGGATTTTGATGCCCGGCTGGTCGTCGAGCAGCTGCACCGGATGGCGCAACGCAATCCGAAATTCCTTGGGTTCGCTCATTTTGGGCCCGAGGATCGAGTGGCCGAAACCCTCGCGAGTGCTGAAGCCCGGATCTGGGACTGGGTTCGGATCGTTGAACGAATGACCAATCTCGATGACAAAGCGGCCACCGAAGAGCTCAGGCGGTGGAGCCGGGCTCACTACCTCGATTTGGGTTTCGCGGAAGAAGACATCGTCAAGTACGAGGCAAAGACCTTTTGGCCGATGCAGATAGCAGGCATCAGAAGATGGCTGGCGACGCGACAGACTCGATGAGCCGGGCAGGAGGAGTTCTGCGCACGGGAGGTTCCTCAACCGGCGACTCGGCGGCAGGCGGCAAGAGATCGTCACGGTTGATCGATCGACCGTAGACAAAGATAGGCATACCCAACTCGAGTTCTGTGGTCAGATAGTCCATGTCGGCCAGCTCGACCCGCACACAGCCGTGTGAAGCCGGAAAGGGTGGGACACTGGTGGAACCGTGGATCGCGTAGCCGCCACGGAAGTAATACGGACGGTACAGGCCACCCAGGTAGGAGATGCGCCACCCGTCCACACGCTTGTAGAACGCATAGTGCCCTTCCGGCGTACGCGCCCGGACCGAATTCCCGCTCGCGTTGCGATAGGTCGCGCCGTTGCCTGAGGAGATTGGAAGCACCGCCTTGACCCTTTGATCCTCGACAAGGAATAGGACCTGTTTGGCGAGATCGACTTCGACCCGGTCGGGTGCATCGGCCTGGCTGGGGAGTTCAATAGTGCTATCGAGCAAAGCCCAATGCCCTTTACGAAACACGCCGTCGCGCTCAAGATCGTGCACCTTCTGAAATGCGTACACCGCCCCAAGCGTGGCTTGGCCGAACCGGCCATCGTGGGTTCCGGGTCGGAATCCCGCTTCTTCGAGTTTCTCCTGGAGCCGTTCGACCCAGGGACCACCGTCACCGGGGGAAATGGCAACCGGGACGACCCAGGCCTCGCCGGGACCGAACACATCCGGATCGTCTATATCGATCTCGAGAGCCGCAGCAGGAACCAGAGAGCCCGCAGTGAAGATGGCGGTCAAAACCGCTAGACGAATCCTCCAATAGCCGGTCCTACGCACGGTGTACATCCCTCCCTGGGACTAATACCATACATCGGCCGGTTGCGGAGCGAGCCTGAGGTTTACGTAGCTTCCCGTGCTGTGATGGCCGCGCTGAGCTCATCCAGTCCGGCGAATGCCCCATCCTCTTCTTCGATCGCGTCCATGAGCTTGCGAGCCGTGGCCGTGTCCCCCAATTCCACCGCAGCCCGGGCCGCAACGTACCATTGCCGTAGGTCTTCTTCATACGGCTCCTTGGTGATCCGCTTTGGCTCTGTGATCGCCCACGCCGCGCGAGGGTCGCCCTCATCGATCAAGAAGGCTCCGTAGACAACCCGGGCTTCCTTCATGGCCGCCGGGCTCGCGCCGAGTCGCTGGATTTCGTGCCAGGTCTTGCGAACCTCGTCCGGTTTCCCCATCGCCCGCAGCGCATCCATCTCGACGGCCATGTGGGTGGTGT
>JAHEDM010000252.1 GCA_024641205.1 Actinomycetes bacterium | reverse complement strand
GCAAAGAAGGGTGGAGGAACGATGCCCGTCCCGCTCTCGCTCTTGGATGCAATGGCCAGGAACAGCGTCGCCACCCCGGCCGGCAACAGCACGAGCGCCAGGAGGTTGGGAGCAATGACGAAGAAGACAATGAGCCCGATACATCCAAGGCCGGCCAGCTTCCAGGGCACCGGGACACGTTCCCACAGCGAAGGTGCCTCCTCGCGAACCTGAACTCCACCCGTGGTTGCCACTGGTGACACGTTCGCCGTTGAGGGAGGGACGGTTGGCACTATTGATCCCGTCACAACCGGAGCGCTTGCCTGCCGTTCTTTCCGCTTGGACTTCGGCGCTTTTGAGTTCTTGCCCGGCCGTGTCTTCGGATAACCGTCTCGTATTCCAAGGGTCTGGGAGAACCCGACCGGATCGGCCATACCGACGATGAGTTCCTCGCCCTCGACGTTGATGCGAAACTCGTTGTTGCGACGGACCACCGCCAGCTCACCGACTGCCCAATCGCCTATCTCGAGCTCTCCGGCTTTCGCCACCAACCGGCCGGCGTCGACCGTCATGGTCGTATCCAGACCCTCGCCGTCTTCGAGTCGAATCGTTCCCTTGAATTCAGCCATGTGGGTATGTATCGAAAATCTGCCTCTAGACCTTTAGGAAAGGTGTTCCGGAGAGCTCACCCCGGAATGTGGGGTTTCGTTGCGGTGCGCCTTGTCGTTTTGGCGATCCGTGCTTCACCAGGAAGAATCGCCACCGCACATGAGCAAACGTGTCACGGGCCTCACCGATTCGGTGGATTGGGAACTGCGCCAGGACAATCCCGTCCGTACGACGCTCAACCTGGCCGAGCGCATCTCGCTAATGGTTGAGAAACCGCTCGATCGCCTCGTGCGGATGCCCCAGCTCAATCCGCTCTACCACACCGGCACGATCACCATCTTCCTGCTGATTGTTCTGACGGTGACCGGGATCTACCTCACTCTTTTCTATCAATTCGGCACCCAGGCCTCGTACGACGCGGTGAGCAAGATCGAAGCAAACTGGGTGGGGAAGGTCATGCGGGCGCTCCACCGATATGCGTCTCCGGCCGTTTTGGTCACAACGCTGCTGCACGGCTGGCGCACGTTCTTCATGGATCGTTTCCGGGGGCCGCGCTGGTTGGCCTGGGTAACCGGGGTCGTCATGGCCTTCTTCATCTGGGTCATCGGACTCACCGGCTATTGGCTGATCTTCGACGAGCGGACCCAGGTTCTCACGCAGACACTGATCAGGGCCATCGGCGACTGGCCTACTGGAGTTGCCTTTCTGATCAACAACGCCGTTTCGTCTGGGGCCGGGACCGGCTGGGTGTTCGTTGTCGTAGTGATCACGGTGCATATCGGCCTTTCGCTGCTCCTGGTCCTGTTCATCTGGTATCACGTCAAACGGCTCAGTCGGCCGAAGATCTTGCCGCCCCCCTACTGGATGGGGATTCTGCTCGGGCTACTGGTGGTCGCCTCTGTGGCCGTCCCGGTCGGGATGCTCCCTGGAATCGACCCGGGCCGGATTCCGCAGGAACTCACCATCGACTGGTTCTATCTCTTTTACCTACCCGCGGGTCTCAACTGGTCGCCACTGCTTTTCTGGGGCGGCGGGTTCGTGCTGCTGGTAGCGGTGAGCCTCGTCCCCTGGCTGGCAGTTCGCAGGCGACTCCCGCCGGTAGTCGTCCACGAGGACCTCTGCACCGGTTGTGGCCTGTGCCCGCCCGATTGCCCGTACGAAGCCCTGGAGATGATCGAAACACCACAAGGACACCACCTGCAACTGGCTGTCGTCGACCCGAAAATGTGTGTGTCGTGCGGCGTATGCATCGGTAGCTGCCCGGAGCTGGCCCTCACCCTAGGAAATCAACCGGCCCAGGCAATCTGGTCGGAAACGATAGCGGCGGCGTCGCAGAACGGACCGGTACAGGTCGTTCTTACCTGCGAACGGCACGCCTACCACGGGGCTCGGCCGTACCTCGAGGAACCCCGCTGCGACGGAGAACGGCGCATCGTGGTCAAACCGGTCACGTGCGTCGGCATGATCCACCCCCGGCTCGTCGAGGAGGCTCTCGACGCGGGCGCCGCCGGGATCAGCCTGGTCGGCTGTCCGCCCGAGGATTGCACCAACCGGGAGGGGAACCTGTGGCTTTCAGAACGAATCGAACGAAAACGCAAGCCTCGCCTCAGACGCGCCTACGCCGGGGCACCCATCTCGACCGCCTGGTTGCCCCCGAATGACTTCGCCCGGGCCTTCGATGGAACTGCGCCTGAAACCGGGCCGACCGCCTACGGCTTTCCCCTCAAACGGGCAGACTGGACGAGATATCTGCCTGGAATTGCCTTCCTGGCTGCCGCGCTCGCCCTCATGGTCCTGGTCAGCGATCTGCCGTTCACTCCTTTTCCCGGCAGCGAAGCAAGAATCCAGATCGCCATGGATCACCGGAGCGGGTACCCGATCGCCGGTATCAGCATGGACGGAAGCCCCACCGGCGAGCCCACTCGCCTTGTTCTGACGATCGACGACGAGGTGGCGCTTGATCAGACGCGCGACCTGCGGGGCCGTGACCTCACTGCTAGTGCCCCCATCCTGGAGCAGATTGAAGTCGGCGCAGGAGCACACCAGGTGACCCTCACGATGTACGATCGGTCCGACCTCCCCGGCGGAACGGTCCTCTTTCACGAGTCGGTGAGCCTCGCCCGCGGAGACGTGCTGAACCTCGAGTTCCATGACGCGGCCATCGGGTCGGATCCAGTCGCCGGGCGAGACCTCTACCTGGACACGCGGATCGGTACAAACACGGGATGCCGCATCTGCCACTCCCTGGAGCCCGGCCGGCGGCTGGTTGGACCTTCGCTGGCCGGGGTGGGTACCGCGGCCGAGACCAGGGTGGCAGGCCTGACCGCCGGGGAGTACCTTCGCCAGTCGATCGTCGACCCCGACGCCTACATCGTAAAAGGATTCCAAGCAGGAGCGATGCTCCCCGACATCGCTGAGTTGCTCACCGAACAGCAATTGGACGACTTGGTGGCGTTCTTGCTCACGTTGAAGTAGTTGTTTCGCGTTCGGCTATCCGCCTGCCTCCCGGACCGGCGCCACAGCCGCAACACTCGAGACTCGCGACCCGAGACTCGAGACTGACTACTGATTGGGAAACGCTTCTTCGGTCCCGACCGCTTCACTCCCGATCACAGTCCGTGTCCCATGCAACTCTCCCGCCTCCGTCACCGTGTATCGGGCGGTTCCGGCTGCGTCCCGGTTTTGGCCCTCCACCGTGTTCCACGTGACGACCAACTGGTTGCCCTCGAGGCTGGCGGTTCCCTCCTGAATACTGCCGGTGATGATCCATTGCACGTGGTAGCGGTTGAGGCCCTCCCCTTCGATGATGGTCAGGTGTCCCCCGTATTCGGTCCCGAGCGGATCAAACCCGTTGACGACATAGGTTCCCAGCAAGTCGGGGACGCTGCCCGCCGCCGCGTCCGGGGCCAGCTTGCTTCCTTCCTCCCCTCCGCAGGCCGACAGGGCAACAAGCGCAAGGAGGACAATGAGGAGTGAACGACGCATGACGGCAACGGAGTGTAGCCCCGGCTCTCTTGCCCCTGATTGGGACTGGTTTTCCACCTCCGGTCCACAACTACCATGACCGGGTTCATGATGACGTGCTTCAACACCGTGCCCACCCCCTTCCCGGCACCGGAACCAGCATGTTGAGTCGCGGGTGGAAGATTGGGCTGATCAGCTTCGCGGCGGTCATCTTCCTATCCGTCTTTGCTTTTGTCGTCTTTCAACCGGTTCAGGTACTACCCCGGGTTCGTCTTGCACCCGGATTCACCCTCACCGACCAATCCGGCGAGCGGCTCACCAGCGAAGACGTGCGGGGCAGGTTGGTCCTCTACAGCTTCACCTACACCAATTGCCCGACGCCCTGCGGGAACATCGATGCCACCATGCAGGCCGTCCAGGATCG
>JAHEDM010000251.1:2552-3991 GCA_024641205.1 Actinomycetes bacterium | reverse complement strand
ATACAGGCTGGAGATCGATCCCACGGCAGTGGTATGGCAGCTGGCGGTGGGACAGAAGCAGCGGGTCGAGATCATCAAGGCGCTGTATCGCGATGCTCGCCTCCTGATCCTGGATGAACCAACGGCGGTATTGACCCCGCAAGAGGTCGAGCAGTTGTTTGTCACATTGCGGCAGCTCACCGCGGGCGGCCGGGGACTCATCTTCATCTCGCACAAGCTCCACGAAGTGCTGGCATTGAGCGATCGAATCACGGTATTGCGAGATGGCCGAGTGACCGGGAATACAATCCCGGAAGAGGCGACCCGCAACTCGTTGGCGCAGATGATGGTGGGCCGCGAAGTCAAACTGGCTCCAGACAAGCCGGCGATCGAAGCCACCCAACCGAGGTTGGTGGTCAAGGGTCTCGAGGTCATCGGCGATCGCGGCCACAAGATGGTGGACGGTCTCAACCTCGAAGTGCATGGCGGTGAAATCGTTGGCATTGCAGGCGTTTCTGGCAATGGGCAACGGGAGCTGGCCGAGGCGATTGCCGGGCTGCGCGAGGCCCAAGCGGGCACGATCTCGATCGACGGCACCGAGGTGACCGGCATGCAACCCGTTGAAGTAAGGGAAGCCGGTCTCTCCTATGTGCCGGAAGGCAGGATGAAAGACGGCAGCATTGGATCGTTCACGGTGTCCGAGAATCTGTTGCTGATTGATCACAAAGCCCCTCAGTTCCGCAGCCAGGGCTTGTTCGACTTTGTAGCGATACGCGAACACAGCCAGAAGCTGGTCGACGAGTATGCAGTAAAGACGCCCACACTCGAAACCCCGGTGCGGAATCTCTCGGGCGGCAATATTCAGAAGCTCATCCTGGCCCGGGAAATCTCCGGCACTCCCAAAGTGCTATTGGTTTCCCAGCCCACCCGCGGAGTAGACATCGGTGCCGCCGAGTACATCCACACGCGGCTGGTCGAACAGCGAACCGCCGACACGGCCATCCTCATGATCTCCGAGGATCTCGACGAGGTATTCGCCCTCTCCGACCGAATCGCCGTCATATACGAAGGGCAGATCATGGCAATCGTCGATCCAGCGGCCGTCACCCGTGAGGAGATCGGGCTGATGATGGCGGGTGTCCGGCCCGAAACGGCCACGAGCTGACGGGGTCCTTCGTCTTGCGCACTCAGTCTCTGCCACACCGATGACCCCACATTGACGGGCCCGGGTGTTCACCAATACGCACGCAAGCACCCCGGCCGGCCGCTCCTTCAACGTAGGCACGCGACGACCATTCAAGAAGGGCCGCATGCCGACGGTAGAGTCCGGTACGCCGATTCAATGCTTCAGCGCCTGGTCCAGGTCCTCTTTCAGGTCGTCTACGTCCTCCAGACCCACCGACAGACGGACGAACCCGTCGGAAATGCCGACCGCCGCCCGCTCTTCGGGAGTCAGCCGG
>JAHEDM010000251.1:0-2542 GCA_024641205.1 Actinomycetes bacterium | reverse complement strand
GTGGTTGTGGCGGGGTGAGTGGCAAGACTCTTGGCGTCACCGAGATTGTTGGAGATGTCAAAGAGCTGCAGGGCATTCATGAACTGGAAGGCTGTTTCTCGACCGCCTTCTAGTTCGACCGCCACCATCGAACCACCGAGCGACATCTGCCGCCGGGCCAGCTCGGCCTGGGGATGTGAGTCCGCGGTTGGATACTGAGTTCTGAGCACTCCCGGCTGGCTCTCCAGGAAACCGGCCAGCGCGGCGGCAGTCGTCGATTGCTGAGTAACCCGCAAATCGATGGTCTCGAGGCTCTTGGCCAAGATCCAGGCGTTGAAGGGGCTCATGGTTGGGCCGGTGTGACGCTGGAACTCCTTGAACGGCCCGTCGATGAACTCCAGGGACCCGAGAACGGCTCCACCCATCGTGCGACCCTGCCCATCGAGGTGTTTGGTCGTCGAGTACACAACTACATCGGCGCCAAGATCGATGGGCCGTTGCAGCACCGGTGTCGCAAACACATTGTCGGCGATGACCACAGCCCCGGCCGCGTGAGCTCGCTCGGCCACGGCGGCAATATCAATGATCTCCAGAAGGGGATTCGATGGAGTCTCGAGAAACACCATCTTGGTCGGGGTGGCCAGGGCGGCCTCCCAGGCGTCGAGGTCCCGGCCGTCGACCAGCTGCGTGTCGATACCCCAACGCGGCAGCAGCGTTCCCAGCACGGCCAGCGTTGAGCCAAACAGTGAACGGGAGGCCACCACCCGGTCGCCGGACTCGAGATTGCAGGCCAGGGCGGCGAACACTGCTGCCATCCCGCTGGCGG
The DNA here is from genome assembly GCA_024641205.1 of Actinomycetes bacterium. Classification (GTDB taxonomy): domain Bacteria; phylum Actinomycetota; class Acidimicrobiia; order Spongiisociales; family UBA4744; genus UBA4744. The sequence goes on along the minus strand of JAHEDM010000251.1, from coordinate 1,737 downwards.
TAGCGCGGCAGGCCGCCGCCCCGTCCAGCAAACGCAGCCGCTCCTCGAATAGGGAGACGGTTGGGTTGCCGTATCGACTGTAGATGTAGCCGTGGAGGTCGCCTTTGAAGATGGCTGCGGCGTCCTCGGCCGTCTCGTACACGTACCCCGACGTCAGGTACAGGGCCTCAGCCGTCTCACCGAACGGCGACCTTTCCAGTCCGCCGCGCACTTGGTTCGTCTTGGGTCGCCACGTACTCATCGGTTCCTCCAGGCAGCAACGGTACTAGAAGACCTCGCCCCCCCGGACCGGATGGGCCGTTACCCTGTCGCACTATGGCCTCTCCCCTACCCCAGTATCTATTGCCCGAGACCAGTGCCATCACCGATGGCCGCCTTTCGGTCGGGGGTTGCGACACGCTCGAGCTCGCCGCTCAATTCGGTACCCCGTTGTTCGTTTACGACGAGGAGCACCTCCGGGCCCGGTGCAAGGAGGCTGTGGCAACCTTCGGCGACGGAGTTGCCTACGCCACCAAGGCGTTTCTATGCAAAGCAATGGCCCGCCTTGCCCACGAGGAAGGCATGCACCTCGACGTTGCCACCGGCGGCGAGCTGTGGGTTGCGCTCCGGGCCGGGGTCCCGGCCGAGCGGCTCGTGCTGCATGGCAACAACAAGTCCCCGGTCGAGCTGGCCATGGCACTCGAAGCGGGGGTCGGACGGATCGTGATCGATTCCTTCGATGAACTGAGCCGTCTCGAGAATATGGCGGCCGATCAGGGGAAGCCGATTGGGGTGCTGATCAGGATCACCCCGGGAGTCGAGGCGCACACCCACGAATTCGTCTCGACCGGCCACGACGACACCAAATTCGGGTTCACCGTCTCGACCGGCGCCGCCGACCAGGCCATCCGACAGGCGCAGGCGTCTCCGGACCTGGAGTTGTTGGGTTTGCACGCCCACATCGGGAGCCAGGTCTTCCGGCTGCCGTCTTTCGAAGAAGCCGCCCGGGTGGTGGCCCGGGTCGCCGCTCCCTACGACTTGCCAGAGTTGTCCCTCGGAGGAGGACTCGGGGTGCCTTATGTGGAAGGCGAGAGTTCCCCGTCGATCACGAAATGGGGTCAAGCGATCGTCGGCGCCTGCCGGGATGAGGGGGTCACCGGCAGAGTGACGGCCGAACCCGGGCGCGCCATCGCCGCCGCGGCCGCGGTGACGCTCTACACGGCGGGAACCATCAAGGACATTCCGGGCACACGAACCTACGTGGCGGTGGATGGGGGGATGAGCGACAATCCACGCCCGGTGCTGTACGGCAGCGGCTACGAGGCATTTCTTGCCCGGGCGACCGATGCGCCCCGACCGCGGGCTGTTCGCGTCGTCGGCAAGCACTGCGAGTCGGGAGACGTGCTGGTCCGGGAGGCCTGGGTGCCGGATGATCTGGCCGTCGGTGATGTGCTGGCCACGCCGGTGACCGGCGCCTACGGTCACTCCATGGGCTCCAACTACAACAAGGTGCTCAGACCGGCGGTGGTTTTCTGCCGGGACGGCGACGCCCGCCTGGTGGTCCGCCGGGAGACTTTCGACGACCTGCTGATCACCGATCTCGAGTGACAGGAACATCGCATGTAGTGCTGCTCTAGCTCGCCTTGTCCATCTCGAAGCGAACCTTGCGGAGGATCTCCGATGCCGTGAACCGGCCGATGGGGCCCGTGGAGTAAACCGCGTTGATGACCGTCCCCTCGGGGTTGACGAGGAACGCTG
>JAHEDM010000014.1:4066-14688 GCA_024641205.1 Actinomycetes bacterium | reverse complement strand
GAAACGGGCCATCTCAACCGAAGTGGCGGCGTAGTGATCGCGGAACGAGTCGATGACCGGCTCCACCAGAACGAGGTCGGTGCAGCGTTCCGAGAGGAGTTCGGAGAGGCTGTCGTGGAGTGGCGGACCGATATAGCGCCACAGTTGGTCGCCGGTGATGGGCGCCTGGGCGTGGTCGGCCAGGGCGGCGTTGAGAGCAGTGAGGATCGGCTCCCGGGAGTCGACCAGGGTGCCATCGACATCAAAGAGGCAAACCAGTGACATGGGTGAGGAGGGTAGTTGGCCTGGGATAGTCCCCAGGGTTCGTGGAGAACCCCTTTCCCACTTCCAGGGGGACTATTTGAAAAGACAACTCTTCCGGGGGGACTGTTTTGGGTTGCCTCGCCCGCCGGCGGGAGAGGCGCGAGCGGAGAGGGTGGGGGCGCGGTAGGCTCCACGGGACGGGCTTCTGGGAGGGGAACGTGCACTTCTACTACCTGCTGGTGATTCCGGTTGTGTTGGGGGTGGTCGCCACCACGCAGGGGTACTTGCCTGCCAAGCTGGGGGTCCCCGGGGTATGTTCCCTGATCCTGATCGCCTTCTTCGGGCGGCGACTGCGGGTGCGGCGGGACGTCTGGTACGTGATCGCCGCGTTCGGGTTCTCGATGGTCGGCGACACCTTCCTGTCCAACAAGGGCGAAGACGAGATGATGTTCGTCTACGGCATCGCCGGGTTCTTCTTCGCTCACCTCGGCTACCTGGCCTATGCCCTGGCCAACGGCAAGGTGCACCGCCCGGCTTTGCTGGTGCTGGCCGCCGGGTACGTGCCGTTCTTCATCTGGTCGCTCAACCCGGCCATCGACGATCCGGTCCTGTCCGGCGCCGTGCTCGTCTATCTGCTGGTCTCGGTGCTGGTGCTGGCAACCGCCCTCGGTCTCCAGCTAACGGGCGTCCCCAAATGGACCTACACGGCGGGGATCATGTCGATCGTCGTTTCAGACACCTTCATCGCCTTCAACGAATTCCTGGACGTCACGACCTTCAACGATTGGATCCTGCCCACCTACTACTTCGCGCACATCTTCATCACCTTCGGGATCCTCAACCGGGGCCGGGAAGAGGCCGAGGTCGTGGCCGGGCGCCCGGCCGCGACCGCATAGACTCGCCGTCATGACCGCCCCCCGTGACACCGCCCCGGTCCGTGCTGAAGAGCGGTTCGATGAGCAGAAACTGGCCGCCTACCTGCGAGCCAATGTCGCCGAATTCGCCGGGGATGAATCGATCGAGTTCGAGCAGTTCCCGGGCGGGCACGCCAACCTGACGTATCTGGCCCGGGTGGGAGATCGCGAATACGTGTTCCGCCGGCCTCCGCTCGGACCGGTGGCGCCCCGCAGCCACGACATGGTGCGCGAGTTCACCGTGTTGCACGCGGTCAGCCGGGTTCTTCCCCAAGCTCCTGCGGCTTTTCACCTTTGTACCGACGAGACGGTGCTGGGGCGTCCGTTCTTCGTGATGGAACGCAGGCGCGGCTATGTGATCCGGAACCGTTGGCCGCGCGGGCTCCCCGATTCGACGAATATCCGGAAGCGGATCAGCGAACGGTTCGTTGACACCCTGGTCGACCTGCACCGGGTGGACTACGCCGCCATCGGGTTGAGTGGACTTGGGAAGCCGGAGGGTTTCGCCGAGCGGCAGGTACGTGGCTGGGCGGGACGCTGGGAGGGCGCCAAGACCCGCGAGGTCGAAGCGATGGACCGCTTGGCGGGCTGGCTGGCAGGCGACGTGCCCGTTCCGCAAGCCGCCTCGCTGCTGCACAACGACTACAAACTCGACAACGCCATGGTCGACGAGCAGGGCGATGTTGTGGCCGTGTTCGACTGGGACATGGCAACCCTCGGTGACCCGTTGATCGACGTCGGCACGACCTTGGCCTACTGGTCCCAGCCCAACGACCTGCCCTACCGGATCTTCATGGACAACCCGTTGCTTCACGGGGGCTTCCACACCAGGGCCGGAGTGGTCCAGCGGTATAGGGAGGGGACCGGGTTCGATCTGTCCCGGCTCCGCTGGTACGAAGTGTTTGCCTTCTTCAAGATCGCGGTGATCGTTGAGCAGATCTACACCCGCTACGTGGCCGGTCAGACCTCAGACGAGCGGTTCGCCGACTTCGGGACCCGGGTCGAGCGACTCGCCGCAGCCGCCCTGGCCCTGGCCGAGGGATAGGGGAAGGGAAGGAACCCCCCTACCCCAGCGGCTGCGCCGCTGCGGTACTTTCGCCCCAAGGGGGACTATCCCGAGGGCTGCGGTACTTTCGCCCCAAGGAGGACCAACCCCGGCCGGTACGTCCTACGAAGTACGCAGTACGGCAATCGCTCCGCGATTGCTCCATGCCCTTGTCATCGGCGTCGATCCGGACTAACTTCTGTATCCACATGCAGCACGTCTATTCCGCCGACTTCGCATTTACCGGGCCCGCAGCCCGGGTTGAAGGAACGCGCAACTAGACCACCAGCACAAGCACGATTCTGAAACCCGGAGCCAGGGCTCCGGGTCTTTTGTTGTCCGGAACTGGCTCACCAACCAGGAGCAGCCACATGACCGAAAGAAAAGCACACCGCAAGCCGGAAGGCTCGACCAACACGATCGTCGACGTACAAGGCGTTCGTTTCGGGCACGATCCGTTCCCGGTCATCGCCGGGCCGGCCAGCGTCGAATCGGAATCCCAGGTGATGCTGGCCGCCGAGATCGTCGCCGACAGGGGAGCATCGTTGCTGCGGGGTGGCACTTTCCGATCGCAGTCTTCGCCCTACGCCTACTCAGGTATGGGTCGATCCGGCCTGGCATTGCTGAAGAAGGCGGGTCAGTCGGTTGGTCTTCCCATCCTCACCGAAGTTGGTGAAATCGCCGACGCCGAAGTGGCCGCCGACCATGCCGACATGCTCGAGATCGGACCAGCCAACATGCAGAACTTCGAGTTGCTACGGGTGGTCGGCCGGACGGGCAAACCGGTGCTCCTCAACCGGGGACCGTCCGCCACCATCGACGAGTGGTTGTGGTCCGCCGAGTATCTGCTGGCCGAAGGCAACGACCAGGTCGTGATGTGTGAGCGGGGCATCCGCACGTTTGAGCACAGCACCCAGAACACCCTTGATATCAGTGCCGTCCCGGTGGTCAAAGAGAAGTCGCACCTTCCGGTGATTGTCGACCCTTCCCACGCCGCAGGCCATCGCAGCCTGGTCACTCCCCTCGCTCTGGCCGCTCAGGGAGTCGGCGCAGACGGCCTGGCCGTGGAGGTGCACCCCTCTCCGGATGAAGCCCTCTCCGACCAGATGCAGCAGCTCGACGGCATCGGGTTCGGGGCGCTCATGGATGCACTGGGTATCTCCCGGATGCGCCAGGCCGTCGACATCGTCGACCGTGAGATCGTCCGGCTCATGGCCCGCCGCCGGGGCCTGTCGCTGGCCATCGGGCGGGTCAAGGCCGTCCGGGGCATGCCGGTTCAGATCCCCGATCGGGAAGCGGAACTCCTGGCGATCATCCGCGACGAAGCCGTGCTGCAGGGACTCGATCCCTCCTATGTCGAGCGAATCTTCAAGGAGATCCTCGCCGAGTCCCGGGCCGCTCAGTGGCAGGAACGCCAGGTAGGGCCCCCGGCGTTGCCCTAGAGGCTGCATTAGAAACTGGTCGCCACGAAGGCGACGTAGACGGCGATGAGGGCAAAGCCTTCCCAGCGGACCAGCTTGTTGCCGGTGGCGGTGAGAATCCCGGCGAAAGCGGCCACGGCAAGCATGAAAACCAAACCGGTCTCGAATCCGGAGACCAGCGCGCCACCGCCGATGAGCGCCGCTCCGCCTGCCACGGCCAGCGAGTTGAAGATGCTGGAACCGAGCAGATTGCCGATCACGAGGTCGTTCTCTTTGCGTCGCGCCGCGGCCAATGCGGTAGCCAGCTCGGGCAGGCTGGTGCCCAGCGCCACCAGGGTGAGGCCGATGAAACCTTCCGACAGATCGAGCCGGTCGGCGATGATCTGCGCCCCCCGCACCAGCATCTCCGCGCCGCCCAGTGTGGCTATCAGGGCGATGACGCCGACGATGATCTCGAATCGGGGGTTGGGCCTTCCCGAGTCGTAGGTCATATCGTCGAGTTCGGCGCTCACCGTCCCAGTCCCTTCGGTATCCAGGCGGGCCCACCGGACGAGTACCAGCGCCGCCGCCACCATCGCCACCACCAGGATGACGCCCTCGGTGACCGTCAGCGACTGGTTCCAGGTCACGATCGCCAGCAGGGTGACCGCCGCCAGCATCAGCAGACCCTCCCGGCGGAGGGTCTTGATGTGACCGGCGACCGGGGTCACGAGGGCGGTTGCGCCGAGTACCAGACTGAGATTGGCGACGTTTGAGCCGATCACATTGCCGACGGCCAGATCGAGCCCTCCACCGGCAGCCGCCACCACGCTGACCAAGAACTCGGGGGCCGACGTGCCCATGCCGACGACCAGCGCTCCGATCAGAATCGGGGAAAGGCCCCACACCCTGGCCAGCCGGGCGGCCGCCAGCACGAAACGGTCGGCGCCGACGGTCAGCAAGACGAGTCCACCCACGACGAGAGCTATCGCACCTGCCACACAGAACCCTCTCGACTAGGCGGCGTTCAGCTCGTCTCGCCAGGCCAGCCAGTCCGTTACGACTCCCAGGTCGTAGTGCGGTCCGCTGAAACCGAGCGTAACTTGCTGGACTCCGCTGGGGACCAGCCGGTCCATCGCTTCGATTTTAGTGGGGTTGACCCCGGCCGACCTCTCGATCGTGGACGGGTTGCGCCCCACCTTGGCGCACCAGTCGTCCAGCACCCGGTTCTTGCGGGCGAACTGGTCCGGTTCCTTGGCACTGTAGAAGCCGTGCCAGATGTCGGCATGTTGGGCCACGATCCGCAACGTCACTTTCTCTCCGCCCCCGCCGATGAGGATCGGGATGTCCCGTACGGGTTGGGGGTTCAGTTTGCCGAGCCGTTCCTTGATGAAGGGCAGGTTGGCGTCGAGTCGGCGGAGGCGGTCCCCGGCCGTTCCGAATTCGTATCCGAACTCGGTGTAGTCCCGCTCAAACCAGCCCGACCCGATGCCGAGGATCAGCCGGCCGCCGGAGATGTGATCGACGGTGCGGGCCATGTCGGCCAATAGTTGGGGATTGCGGTACGAGTTGCAGGTCACCAGCGGGCCGATCTCGACCCGTTCGGTGATCTCGGCCCACGAAGCGAGCGTCGTCCAGGCTTCGAAATGCTTGCCGTCCGGTTCTCCGGAGAGCGGGTAGAAGTGGTCCCAGTTATAGATGATGTCGACGCCCATCTCCTCGGCGGCGCTCACCGCCCGGCGGATCTCGGCATAGTCGGCGTGCTGAGGTTGTAGTTGTACTCCAATGCGCATGGGGATCCTTTGCGGGGCGGTCGGGGTGTTCAACGCTAGCGCAGGAGGCCCGTTGCGCCGTCCTCGCAGGATGGGTGCGTGTCTACCGTGCGTCGGCGAGGTAGTCGGCGAGCAGCCGGGTGAGGCGTGCCTGACCGACCTGATTGAGGTGCACAGGATCTCGGAACTGGTCGACCGGCCACGTTTCCTCCCACGTGTCGACCAGGTCGACGGCGTGCTCGGCGGCGAAGGCTGCCAGTGCCTCGTGGAAAGCATTGATGTCGGCCACCCCGTTCGGATGGAGAGCCGCCCAGTCGTCCTCGACCACCGGCAGATCGACGAGCACCACCTTCACGCCTTCGGCCTTCAGCCTGTCCACCGTACGGGCCAACGCCCCCAACTCCACGTCGCCGATCTCATAGTCGGCGAGGGATCGATCGGCCATTCTGGTTGCCCACAGTTCGTTGACTTCGTAGGGCGGGTCCGCTATCTCGGGCGGTGAGTCGGGGTTGCCGCCCCGGATCGCATCCAATAACTGCTTGGGGTTGCGCAAGGAGGGTCGAAGCCGCAGGAACGCGGAGTACCTGGCGGCGAACATTTCAAGGCGCTGCTTGACCGAAGCCGTGCCGAGAAAGTCGGCCCGCCCTTCCGAATTGAGGTACACGTCGAACAGCTCTTGCTGGGTGAGCGCATTGTCGTTGAAGGCACGGCTGGTCAACCCGATGATGACGACGTCCGGGTCAAGGGTTGGCTCGACCACTTCTTCGATGAACACCTCGAGCAGACGCGGCGAGGATCCGTCGATAGCGGCGTTGAAAGCGGACAGGCCGGTCACATCGGCAAACAACTCACTGTCGAATCCCCGGTTGACGGCCGAAGACCCCATGAAGACGACATCGGCTCCGGTGCCCTCGAGTTCGACCATGGCTTGTGCCTTCTCATCGAGATCGTCCGAGCCCCACGAGGGGATGCTGGGAAAGCGAGGCTCGAGGATCCTGGCCCCGGCTTCGCCCAGCACCAATATCGCCACGAGGGCGATCACCGCCAGCCGGGCCGGGCGGAACCGTCCCGGTGGATCGGGGATGTCGATCTTGGTTTGCTCGTCGATATCGGTCATGGTGTCCTAGAACTGGAAATAGATAAAGGGAACCGGGGTGCCGCCGCTCCAGAGGATCACCGCCAGGACCATCGATCCGTAGGCAAGGCCGCGTACCAGGGCCGGAAGCTGCTGCAGGGCGGTGTGGCTGTGCATGTTCCGCTGGATCAGGTCAAGAGAGATCGAAACGGTGAAGACGATCAACAGCATGGCTGCTTCGCGTAGGACCAGCGAGCCGGGCCGGAGTGTCACCAAACCGCCCAGATAGTCGAAGGCCTGGGTGAACGACTCGGCCCGGAAGAAGATCCAGGTCACGTTGACCAGACTGAATGTGACGAAGGCAGGCAGCACATCGCTCCACTCGAAAGAATCGGTCGGGCCTTTCTTGGTGATGTGCCTGACCTGGCGGTGGACGATCAAGTAGAGGCCGTGCAATCCACCCCACACCACGAACGTCCAGGCCGCACCGTGCCACAAACCACCCAACAGCATGGTCAGCATGAGGTTGCGATACGTCTTGGCGGTACCTTTGCGGTTGCCGCCGAGCGGGATATAGAGGTAGTCGCGCAGCCAGGTGGAGAGGGAGATATGCCAGTTACGCCAGAAATGGGTGATATTGCGGGAGAGGTACGGCTGATTGAAGTTCTCCATCAACTCGATTCCCAGAAGACGTGACGAACCGCGGGCGATATCGGAGTATCCGGCGAAGTCGCCGTAGATCTGCAAGGCAAAAGCGATGACCCCGACCATTAGCGTTGCGGCTCCTGCCCGGTCGGCGTTGCGGAACGCATCGTTGACAATCGGGGCCATTGAGTCGGCGATAACCACCTTACGGACCAGGCCGATCAGGATCAGAAACACGCCGCCACGGAACTGCTCGTAGCTGAGCGATGTGCGCGGGGTTTTGATCTGCGGGAGCAGACGCTGGGCCCGCTCGATCGGACCTGCCACCAATTGCGGGAAGAACGCTACGTATACGGCGAAGTCGAGCAGGCTCTGCTCGGGTGCTTTCTTCCTCCGGTAGACGTCGATGGTGTAGGCGAGGGTCTGAAAGGTGTAGAAGGAGATCCCCACCGGGAGGACTATCTGCAACGTCGCGGTGCTGGGAGCGAGCCCGAACCGGCCGGTGAGATCAGCAAACGATTCGGCGAAGAAGTTGAAGTACTTGAAGAAGCCGAGGATGCCCAGGTTGACCAACAGGCTGAGGCCGACCAGCCGTTTACGAGCAGCTGCCTCGTTGCGGGTTCCGAGCGTCCGGCCGACGTAAAAGTCGACGATCGTCGAGAGCATGAGCAAGCCGAGGAATCGCCAATCCCACGCAGCGTAGAAAACGTACGACGCCACGAGCAGCAGAGAGTTCTGCCGTTTACGGAGAACCGTCCAGTAGAGGACGAGCACCACCGGCAGAAAGACTGCGTATTGGAACGAGTTGAAGAACAAGCATGTACCTCAGTTGGCGGGCCGCCCCCAGGCCGTTCGCAATCGTGAAGGCAGTCCGGATGTTAACTACGGACTCCCGACAGATTGCCGGACGGTCCCTTGGTTGTCTCATCCTTCTATCGGCAGATGTGGTCGGCGGACTCAAGCTCTTTGGCCGACGCCCGACCGTCGGGAACCCGTTGGGGTCAGCTCATCTGCGCGAAGATCGCCAGCAAGTTGTCAATTCCGACGATCCCGGTGACCCTCAACACCACAACCCCGTCGGAATTCACGAAGACCGTTGTTGGGAAGAAGCGCAGGCCCAAGGCCCGGGCAGCCTCCTGGGAGGTGCTGTCGACGACCACCGGGAACGGCCAGCCTTTGTCGGCCAGCCACTTCGAAGGTGGGTAGTTGTCCTCCGTCTTGTCAACACCAGTCGAGACGGTGTAGACGTCGACATTGTCGGGCAGCTGGTTGTCTTGCAGGTACTGCGTGTAGTCCGAGACCTCGGACTGGCAGTACGGTCACCAATGGGCCAGGAGGATGATGGCTTTCGGTCGGCCGTCGTTGGTGATCGAGACGGGATTTCCTTCGAAATCCTCGCCTTGAATCTCAGGCATGGCCATGCCGACGGCGGTGTCGGCAGCGCCCTCGTCGGGAGTGGGTGGCAAGAGGGTGCCGGTGACGGAGACGTCGGCGAATTCTTGGGCGGTAGAGGTGCCGTTCCCGTCGTTGCCATCGCCCAGACCGGTGGTGATGAAGGCGATGAGCAGCAACGCCACTATGCCGCCGCCCACGTAGAACGGGACCTGGGATCGCTTCGTTGGTGGCTTTTTGCGGCTCGTCATTCCTCGCTCCCGGTCGGTTGGCCCGGTGAAGCCCACAGCATAAGGGAGATCATGAAGCTAAATCCGACAAATGACATGAAAGGGAAGTCCACGAACCCGAATTCCCAGATGTAGCGTTCCGTGCAGGAGACGTCCAGCGAGCAGCCGAGGACCTCGGCGTCCGGGATGTAGCCGATGATGTATTGGTAGAGGGCAAGGATGGCGCCGATCACCATGAGGGGCAGCACATAGGTTCGGATCTTTTCGTCTCGTTTGAAGGCGGCGATCCCCATGATCACGACCAGCGGGTACATGACGATGCGCTGGTACCAACAGAGCGAGCAGGGCGCGTACCCGACGATCTCGGAGTAGTAGAGGCTTCCCAACATCGAAACGAGGGCGACGAGGAAGACAATCCAGTAAGTCCAATCCCCGAAGATGTCTTTCAGCTGGCTGTTCCACCGAGCCAGGGTGGGCGAGAACCGGCCCCCGAAGCTGAGCACCGCGATACCGAGTGCCCCGGCCAGGGCGGCCAGAGTCATGAGGGCAAAGAACCGATCGGCCAGAGCAACGTCCATCCGCAGCAGGATAGTGGTGAGGTTGGAGGTGTCTTCGCGCTGTTCGAGGCGTTATGCGGGATAGTCCCCCCGCATCGGGGAAGTACCGCAGCGTCGGAGCGGCCGGGTAGGGAGGTCTTCATGCAGGAACCCTGTTCCGGTCTGCTCAATCACCCAATAACCCCGAACCTCTCAGCCGGGTATTTGGACAACTCCCAACCCCGGACCCTTCGGGCCCGGCGATACCTTGCCCCTTCCAGGGGGACTATTCCCTCCTACCCGCGCCGCAGGTAACCGGAGAGGCGGTTCGATTCTCGCCTGGCGAGGCCTTCGGCCACGTCGAGTCGTTCCAGTGCCTGAGCGATTGCCTTCTCGCTCTGGGGTACCTCGTGGGTAGCCAGGAAGGAGCGCACGTCGTCGGCCTGGTCGTGCCGGGCCCAGATCGTCTCAACAGAACGTTTGACGATCATGGGTGGGAACAGTTCGATGATGGTGCTCCAATGCTCCTTGATGAGCTCCCAGCTCCGATCGCCGATGTCTTCGTTTGCCAGCAAACGGCCGATCACCATCGGCCCGTTTGAGGTCCGGATCCGACCGTCGAGCGTCATCTTGAATGTCTCTTCCGCCAGGGCGGGATCGGCAAATTCCGGTAGTGAGTACATGAACCTGCCCTCTTCCTGAGGGTCGGCGGCGCTTCGATACTGCTCGTAGAAGCGCCGGTAGTCGGGTTCGGTTCCGGCCGAGGCCGTCACGTAGACGGCGGCGACCGCCACATCCGGGTCGACCGATTCGGGCGACTCGATGAGCCGGTCGACCACCCGACGAGCCCGCTCCCGGGCGTAGCCCTGGCGGCCGGTCGTGCCGAGCGTTTGCAGGAGCGTGCCGCGCAGCTTGCGGGTGAGGTCATCCTCGCCTTCTTCGGGCTCCCACCCGAGTCGCTCGGCAGCCGGCTCGATCAGCTTTCGTACCCATGCTTCAAACGCCTGCCGTGACTCAGGCTGCACGATCCGGTGCAAACGTGCCAGGCTCCCGCTGAGCAGACCCCAAACCGCCGCCTCGGTCTCGCCCTGATAACGAGCGGCCAGATCGAGATAGGTACCTGAGTCGACCCTCCCCGCCTTTACCTGTGCCCATGTGTCGTCGAGCAACGTGTACCGCTCCAGCGGGTCGAGCCGGTCGAGACGGTCGACGAGGCCGTCCATCAATTCGGGTGTGTACCGGACCCGGTAGAAGCCATTTCCGCCTGCGTTGGCAACCGCCCATTCGACGTGGCCTTGTGCTAGAACTTCTTCCGGGGTAACTCCGACGATGGACGTAGACGTTTCCTCGGTTGCTCCATCGCTGAAGCG
>JAHEDM010000014.1:0-4056 GCA_024641205.1 Actinomycetes bacterium | reverse complement strand
GGGCAGGTAGGCGAAGCGTCTCTGCTCCATCAGCAGGCCGTCCCCTTCAGGAGAATGGGAGATCTCCACCTCGGGGAAGCCCTCCTGGAAGATCCACGAGTTCATCATCGCTCCGACCGGCTGCCCGGACGCCTCTTCCAGAGCGCTCCACAGGTCGTGGGTTTCGGTGTTGCCGTACGCGTTGGCCCGGAGATATTCGCCAACTCCCCGCCGGAATGTCTCTTCGCCGAGGTACTGTTGCAGCATCCGGAGCAACGCCGAACCCTTCTGATAAGTCAGGGAGTCGAACATCTGGTCTGCTTCGTCCGGGGCATCCACATCGAATTCGACGGGCCGGGTCGTGGCCAGCGCGTCTGTGTCGAGGGCATAACCGCGCGATGGTGCGAACTCGAGCCACGTCTTCCATTCAGGGCGGAAGGAATCGGAGGCCATCATCTCCATGAAGGTCGCGAAGGCTTCGTTCAACCAGATCCCGTTCCACCACTTCATGGTGACCAGATCGCCGAACCACATGTGTGCCAATTCGTGGGCGATCACCGAGCTGACTCGTTCCAGCTCCACCTGGCGGGCGACGTGGGGATCGACCAACACCGCGTTTTCGCGATAGGTGACGGCTCCCAGATTCTCCATCGCCCCGAACGCAAAGTCGGGGATCGCAATGAAGTCCATCTTGTCGCCCGGGTAGGGGATGGCGTAGTAATCGGTCAACCAGCGGAGAAAATAGGCACCGGCTTCGAGAGCGAACCCGGTCAGGTGGCCCTTCCCCGGTGCGTGCACGACCCGCAACGGGATGCCATCCACGTCGACGGGTTCGGTCGCTTCCAGCGGGCCGACCACGAAGGCGACCAGGTAGGTCGACATCTTCATCGTGTCGGCGTAGTGCACGGCCACTTTGCCGCCGCCGGTTTCACGCCGCTCGACTTCGCGGGCGTTTGAGACGGCCAGCAGGTCGGGGTCGACGACCAGCGTGATACCGAACACGGCCTTGAATTCGGGCTCATCCCAGCACGGAAAAGCACGGCGGGCGTCGGTAGCTTCGAATTGGGTGGTGGCGATGGTCCGTTCGACACCTTCGCCGTCGGTGAATGTGCTGCGGTAGAAGCCGCGCAGCTTGTTGTTGAGGATGCCTCGGAAGGCGATGGAGAGGGACCAGTCGCCTGCCGCCGCCGGACCGCTCAGTGCCAGCCGGACCCGTTCCGTGTCTTCCTCATAGGTGACGGTGGCCGAGAGCTCTCGGCCTTGTGCGTTGGTGAGGGCGATGTGATCGAGTACGAGCTCAACCGCGTTCAGGACGATCTCTTCGGTCGGCTCCTCGATGGTGATGGCGATCTCCGCCTGACCGGTGAAGGCCGCTCCGTCCAGATCGGGTTCGATCGTGAGGTCATACCGGTGCGGGATCACATGTCGGGGAAGGCGGTATCGGCTTTCGGTCACCTCGGCTCCTTTGGTTCGCAACCTCGTGATGGTAACCCCCGGGACGAACCAGGGTTTCCGGTAACGTGCCCCGAGAGGAGGACGGATGGATCGGCTGCTCGACTGGGGTGTCGAGGTCGTGCTGTGGTTTCAGCAGGCCAGCCCGCAGCTCGACGCGTTCTTCGCCTTCTTCACGTTCCTCGGCGACGAGGAGTTCTACCTGCTTGCTTTGCCTTTGATCTACTGGAGCATCAATCGGGCGGTCGGGGTGCGGTTGATGGTGGTGTTCCTGCTGTCCGGTCTCGTAAATCAAGTGGCCAAACACCTCGCCGCTCAACCCCGACCCTTCCAATACGACTCGCGGGTCAAGGAGATCGTTGGTGCCGAAGGGTTTGGCCTGCCAAGCGGTCACACGCAGAGCGCAGTGGTGGTGTGGGGTTTTCTCGGCACGACGGTGCGCAAGCGATGGTTCTGGGTGTTGGCGGGAACGCTGATGGTGCTGACTCCTCTATCGCGGATCTACCTGGGGGTGCATTTCCCGACCGACGTGCTGGGCGGGTACGTGCTCGGCGCACTGGTTTTGTGGCTGTGGCTGCGGTACGGCACCCGGTTGGAGGAGTGGTTCTTCAGCCAGGAAACTATGCATCAGCTGATCTTGATCACCGCCATTCCGGCCCTGGCGATGGCGGTCTGGCCGACCGAAGACATGGTCACCGGGGGCGGAACGATGCTCGGGATCGGGGCCGGCCTGGTGTTGGAACGCCGGTTGGTCGGATTCGACGTCGCCGGGACGGTTCTCCGGCGAGCGCTCCGATTCCTGCTCGGGATAGTGGTTCTGGTCGGCTTGTGGCTGGGACTGCGGGCCGCCTTTGATGGGCTCGAACCCGCCATCATCTTGCGGCTCACCCGCTATTCGCTGGTCGGGTTTTGGGGAGCATTCGGCGCCCCCTGGGCGTTCCTGAAGCTGGGCCTCGCCGAGCGAGAAGCCGACTTCGTTCCCAAACCGATCACCTGGTAAGACCGTTCTATTGCTCGGCGGCTCGCCACGCGTCGCGGATCCGGACCTTGGCACCGATCTGGAGAACCGCCCCTCGATACACACGGGCACCGAGGCGGATCATGCCGTAGGAGGCGACGACAATCAGAAGGATCGACAGGGCGATCTCCCACACCGGCACCTCGGTAACGGAGGCTCGAATCGGCATGACCATCGTCGACATCGGCGGAATCAACGAAAAGAGTCGGACGGTCAGTACCTCAGGGTCGCTGGCGGCGATCAGCGAGAAGAAGTAACCCGGGAGCATCAAGAGCACCGGGATGAACCCGACGCTCTGGGCATCTTCCTGGCGGGAAACAAGTGCGCCCATTGTTGCGTACAGCACGCTGAAGAAGGCGTATCCGAGGATGAACCAGAACACGATCCAGGCGAACATCCCCAATCCGATACCGGCCAGGTTGACCCCGTTGATGTTGATCAGATTGAGCATGAACACCACCGATGCGCTGAGGATGACCAGCTGGGCAAGTCCGAGCAACCCGATTCCGAGAACCTTGCCGATCAGGATCTGATGTGGTTGAACCCTCGACAGGACCACTTCAACCACCCGGTTGGATTTCTCTTCGAGGACTCCGAGCATGACGAACTGGCCGAACATCAAGATGGCTGCATACAACAGAATCGATCCGACCATGGCCGTGATCCGGCGGGGTTCGGCTTCCGGGTCGGGTTCCTCGAGCGAGCGGCTGGCCAGCGGGTCGGGTGAAAGCAGCGAAGCGGCCTCCTCCGGGGTGAGTCCCAACTCGGCGATCGTGGCGTTTGACTCAACGGTGTATACGGCCGAGCTCAGGACGGCGGTCAATACTTGGCTGGGTTCCCCGCGCCAGATCAATTCCCGGTCGGCGGTGAGTACTACCCGCAGATCGCCGTTCTCGAGGGCAGCTTCGCCGTCTGCAACCGACGCCAGGCGGGTGAATTGCACCTCGAGGTCGAACCCGGCTGCCGCGCCGCGGGCTGCTTCTTCGAACCCGGCGCCCTGGTCCCCGATGACCCCTATTTGTTGGGGTGGATCGGCGCCGGTGGCGGTGGCCAGCAAAGGTCCAAGCGACAGAACGATGAAGACGATGGCCAAGGTCGAGATCAAGAAAACCCGGCTCTTGGCTCGTTGCAGGAAATCGCGCCGGGCGATTTCCCAAATCTGGCGAACGGAACTCATGATTCGACCGCCTCCCGGAACAGGTCGGTGAGGCTGGGTGGTTCTACCGTGAAGGTGGTGACTTCGCCCTGCGCTTGAGCCTGTGCGAGCACCTCATCGAGCCGGGTGTCCGAGCTGACCAGATAGCGCGGCTCGGTGTGCAAGCCCGGCACGACATCGAGACCCTCAACTTCAGGTACCCAGGCCCGACCGTTGACCGCAACCCGAAGATGGCGGCGACCCGAAGCCGCCTTGAGGGCTGCCACCGTCCCCGACAACACCACCCGACCCTGATTGATGATCACCACGTCCTGACAGACGTCCTCAACCAGGTCGAGTTGGTGGCTGGAGAACACTATTCCTACGCCGCCCCCGGCGAGTTCGGCGAGCAACCCGGCCATGGTCTCCATGCCGAGCGGGTCGAGGCCGGCGAAGGGTTCGTCGAGGACGA
>JAHEDM010000250.1:3598-4062 GCA_024641205.1 Actinomycetes bacterium | reverse complement strand
TCGGTCTCCGTCCGAAGCGTTATGCAGAGCGTTCCGAGGATGAAGGCTTCCTTCTGCAAACCGCCCGAGTCGGTGAGCAACGCCTCGGCGGCCGAGACGACCGCCAGCATCTGGGCATAGGGAAGAGGGTCGTGGATGGTCAGCGACGGGTACCGGAACGGGTCGATCCCGTGCTGGGATATCCTGGCGCGGAGACGTGGATGGGCCAGCAGGTGAACTGGAACATCGAGCCCACCCAGAGCGGAAAGAATCGAGTCCAGCCGGTCCGCATCGTCGGTGTTCTCTGCCCGATGCAGCGTCGCTGCGGAGAATCGACCCGAAGCCCACCCGGGAAGGTCGATCTCATCAATCGGAATCGAGCTCAGTGCGTCGACCATCACATCGCCGGCCAACACCGCCCGGTCACCGAGCCCTTCTCGCTCCAGATTGACCATTGCCGTCTGGGTGGGAGCGAGAAGCAGATC
>JAHEDM010000250.1:0-3588 GCA_024641205.1 Actinomycetes bacterium | reverse complement strand
GATCGGTCGCGACCCGGTTCAACTCCTCGGGCATTCTCCGGTTGAACGACCGGAGTCCGGCTTCCACATGAGCAACCGGGATATGCAGCTTGGTGGCCGCCAGAGCCCCGGCAATGGTGGCGTTCGTGTCGCCGTACACGATGACGGCGGTAGGTCTGACGTCGAAGAAAGCCTGTTCGATCCGGGTCAGCGTCGCCGCCGTCTGCGCGCCGTGTGTACCGCTGCCCACCCCGAGATTCATGTCTGCGTCCCGCAGACCAACATCGCCTGCGATGTCGTCGGACAGGATGGGGTCGTAATGCTGTCCGGTGTTGATGAGCACCTCGCGGACGTTGTGGCGCTCGAATTCACGACTGACCGGCCCCGCTTTCACGAACTGTGGACGCGCTCCAATTACCGTGGCGATGAGAGGTTTCTTCATGTTGGATCCAGGTTAGAGGCAGCGGAATGCGGAAGCACCCCACTGCTCATATAGCCCGAAATTGGTCAGAGCTTCTTCAACCATGCCCCGACCCGGTCGGCGACGGCCTGCGGAGTGAAGCCCCACTGCTCGGCGATCACCGAGGCGGGAGCCGAAGCCCCGAAGTGGTCGATACCCAGATTGAGGCCGTCCACTCCGGTGATGCGCTCCCAACCGAACGTGGAGGCCGCTTCGATCGAGACCATGGGAAGTCCATCTCCGAGGACTTCAGCCCGGTAGTCGGCATCTTGAGCAAAGAATGCTTCCCAACAGGGGAGACTCACCACTCTCGCCGACGTCCCTGCTGCGGCCAGTTCATCCGCCGCGCCCAAGGCCAGAGCAACCTCCGAACCGGTCGCGACCAGCACTACGTCGTCACCGTCCCGGAGAATGTACCCGCCTCGCTCGACGAGACCTCGACCGGTTCGGTCGAGCACCGGCACGCCCTGCCGGCTCAGTATCAGCGCCGTAGGACCCGTCGTCCGGTTGAGAGCGAGCTCCCAAGCTTCGAGGGTTTCGATTGCATCGGCCGGTCGCACCACCCACAGATTGGGCATAGCCCGCAACGATGCCAGCTGTTCGATCGGTTGGTGGGTCGGACCATCCTCCCCAAGGAAGACCGAGTCGTGGGTGTACACCCAGATGCTTGGGACCTCCATCAGCGCTGACAGGCGAATCGCCGGGCGCATGTAATCGCTGAAAACGAAGAAGGTAGCGCCGTAGGGTCGCAACCCACCGTGTCCGGCCAATCCATTGACAACGGCACCCATGGCATGTTCCCGAATTCCGAAATGGATGTTGCGCCCGGTCCGGTCCTCTACCGAGAATCCACCACTGAAAGTGATAGTGGTCTTGGTTGATTCGACCAGGTCGGCCGCGCCCCCCAAGAACCCCGGCATCTTTCTGGCCATCTGGTCGAAGAGCTTCCCCCCGGCCGCCCGGGTGGCGAGACTGCTTCCCGGCTCGAACCCGGGGTCCTCGAGCTTGATGGGCTTCGGATGAAAATGCGCATCCCAGAGGGCGGCCAAATCGGGGTTGTCGGCAAAAAGCTCATCCTTGCGGTCGAGCCACTGCTCTCGCGCTTCGCGACCTCGCTGCATGCCCTGCGAGAAGTACGCACGGACCTCATCCGGAACGTAGAAGGGCTCTTCCGGCCAACCCATCAACTCCTTGGTGAGCCCGACCTCCTCTTCGCCGAGAGGTGCGCCGTGCGCACCGGGCGTATCCTGCTTGTGGGGCGAGCCGTGCCCGATATGGGTATGGCAGATGATCAAAGAAGGCCGGTCCTCAACCGCCAGCGCTTCCCGAGTGGCAGCTTCGATGGCGTCCCGGTCGTGACCGTCGATCTCGAGTGTGTGCCATCCCACGGCACGGAACCGGGCGGAAACGTCCTCCGTGAACGTGATAGAGGTCGGGCCGTCGATCGAAATACCGTTGCTGTCGTAGTAGTAGAGCAAGCGACCCAGGCCGAGATGCCCGGCCAGCGAAGACGATTCGGCCGAGATGCCCTCCATGAGATCGCCGTCAGAGACAAATCCGAACGTCCTATGGTCGAAGAGGTCGGGGCCGAAGACGGCCCGCAGATGCTCCTCTGCCATGGCGAGACCGACTCCCATGCCGAAACCCTGGCCGAGCGGGCCGGTAGTCACTTCGATCCCCAGGTCGAGATGACGCTCAGGGTGGCCGGCGGTTGCCGAACCCCACTGCCGGAACTGCCGCAGGTCCTGCATCGTCAAGGGATATCCCGAAAGATGGAGCAGGGAATACAACAACATGGACCCGTGGCCGTTGGAGAGAACGAATCGATCCCGATCAATCCATTTCGGGTTGGACGGGTCGACCTTCAGGAATTTGGCCCAGACAACCACGGCCAGATCGGCCATCCCCATCGGCATGCCGGGATGACCCGAATTGGCCTGCTGCACCCCGTCGATGGCCAAGCCCTTGAGGGTGTTGACGGCGAGCTGTGCAAAGTCCTTTGTCATGTTTCCTCCTCGTCCTGATCAGCGTAGCGATAGGCGGAAGGTTCCCATTTCCAACCGGCCACCAATCGAGTACACTCGCACCCATAACTACTCTCCGTGGCAAGTGCTGCCGCGCGAAACAAGGAGCCCATTCGTGTCCCATAATCTCATCGATCCGCACGGCGGTACCCTGATCGACCTCATGGTCGACGAAGGCGCGGGCGAAGCGCTCAAGGAAGCTTCCCGTGACTATCCATCGCTCGATCTCGGCGACCGTCAGCTTTGCGATCTCGAGCTGTTGCTCAACGGCGGTTTCTCGCCTCTGACCGGCTTTATGACCCAGACCGAATACGAGGGCGTTTGCAAGAACATGCGGCTACCAGATGGGACCTTGTGGCCGATCCCGATCGTGCTGGATGTGACCGAGCAGTTCGGGGCAACCCTCGCCCCGGGAGCCAAACTGGCGTTGCGCGACGGGGAAGGCGTCATGCTTGCGGTCCTCAACGTTGAAGACGTGTGGACGCCCGATCGGAACATCGAAGCTCAACTCGTGTTCGGGACGACCAACCGAGAGCACCCGGGCGTCAACGAGCTCCTCAACGAGATGGGACCGGTCTATGTGGGCGGGCGATTGGAGGGCATCGAATTGCCCGTCCATTACGACTTCCGCCCGTTGCGACTCAGCCCCCGTGAGGTGCGCGAGGAATTCACCCGCCTCGGCTGGCGCAAGATTGTTGCTTTTCAAACCAGGAATCCGATGCATCGCGCCCACGTCGAGCTGACGCTCCGGGCCGCCAAGGAAGTCGAAGCCAACCTGTTGATTCACCCTGTGGTCGGGAAAACCAAACCAGGAGACGTAGACCACTACACGCGAGTGCGCGCCTACCAGGCAGTCCTCGATCGGTACCCGCGCAACACGGCGATGCTGGCTCTGCTCCCCCTGGCGATGCGCATGGGCGGCCCCCGGGAGGGTCTGTGGCACGCCATCATCCGCAAGAACTACGGAGCCACCCACCTGATTGTCGGCCGGGACCACGCCGGGCCGGGCAGCGACTCAACCGGCCAGCCGTTCTACGGCCCATACGATGCCCAGGAGATGCTCCAACAGTACGAAAAAGAGCTGGGGGTCACCATGGTCCCCTTCAAGATGATGGTGTACGTCGA
>JAHEDM010000249.1 GCA_024641205.1 Actinomycetes bacterium | reverse complement strand
TGCGGGTCGGTGCCTTCAATCATCCCAAGCGACCACGGAAGAAGCATGGTGAGGATCTCAACGGCGATACCCAGGGTGGCGAACTGCCACATTGCCATCGTGATCAGCGAGCCGAAAGCAATGAATGGTGTACGGGTGTCCGGGTTTTCCTTGCGCCAGGCGCGGTAGGTGAAGAAAAATCCGTAGCCCTCGATCCAGCTACCGACAACGACCAAGGTCAAC
Source organism: Actinomycetes bacterium (assembly GCA_024641205.1). Taxonomy (GTDB): domain Bacteria; phylum Actinomycetota; class Acidimicrobiia; order Spongiisociales; family UBA4744; genus UBA4744. The sequence goes on along the minus strand of JAHEDM010000249.1, from coordinate 3,865 downwards.
CCTGCGTAGAACGCCCAGCTGGCCTGGAGCGGCGGGTAAAAGGTGTAGAGGACCGACGCCTCGTCGAGCAGGATCGGAACGGCCGCCATGACCAGGCCGACCACCATCGTCCAGAACCCGACCCGGTTGAGCTTCGGGTAGCGGAGCCCGCGTTTGAAACCGTAGATGATGGTGAGCGTGAAGAACCCGGTGATGAAAAAGGTGGTCCATATCAGGGCGTTGAGCACTCCGTGGATGGTGAGGCCCTGGTAGTAAGACTTGAGGACGGGTTGGAGATACGGATAAACGTCCACTCCGGAAAACTGAAAGGCCTGAAGCGGGCCGAACAAACTACCGATCGACAGGGCGATGATTGCGACCAGGATGTGGGCTCCGATGAAGCGCTTGTCGGTCTTGGTTACTTCATAGGTGGCCAGCATGCCCGTTCCTTCTCCTTCACGCGTTGCCATCTATTGCTCCACCACGGTCAGGGTGCCGAACATGGCCGCGTGCCCGACCCCGCAATACTCGGTGCAGATGTATGGGTACTCGCCCACTTTGTCGAAGGTGTACGTCAGCTTCGACACCTGTCCGGGCACGATCTGCATGTTGATGTTGGTGTCCTGCAGTTTGAAGCCGTGCTGGATATCGGTGCTGGTGACGTAGAACGTCACGGTCGAGCCGACCGGAACCTCGACATCCCGTGGGTCGAACTGCCAGGTGGCGGAGTTGGCGATGATGTAGAGATCGTAGATGTCGGGGGAGAGTTCGCGGAGGCCGGGATTCTCCCAGGGGCCGGTGAGGTTGTTGGGGTCGACCCGTTCTTCCGGAGAGGGGACCTGGAAACCAAGTGCGAACCCGGCGACGGTAACCGCCGCTGCGAAAACGATCAGAAGAATGATCGTGAACCGCATCCAGTTCTTCTCGTAGGGGTCGACGTGGAGCTTTGGTTTGGCGGCAGGCGATTCGCTCATACGGTTACCCCCCGGGAGAGCAGGATCACATACACCGAACCCCACAGGATGATGATGGCCAGCACGAACATCACCAGGATGGCCACCGTACCCTTGGGGTGGAACTCCTCTGCCTGTTCTTTTGTCCGCTGCTCATCGGCCATTCGTCTTCCCTTCGCGGCAGCCAACCGTCACCGGGACTGGGGCTGCCGACGGTGATCCGGGGCGAGCATAGGAAAGGTTTTGGCTTGCCGCAACGTCATCCACCAGGGGGGGGTCACGGGGCCGCTTGCGGTGCGGTCGACGCGTCGGTTTATGATGTGCGCGCCTTCATGACCGGGAGACCTGATGATGGGCTTGTTTGGGAAGCTACCGCGGATTTTGGTGGGTGTGGCGCTCGGGGCGCTTTCCCTGGTAGTCCTGATGGCGCCTTTTGCGGACGCCCAGGAAGATCCCGGCGCAGATGTATACGCCCGCAACTGCGTTGGTTGTCACCAACCCAACGGGAAGGGCATATCCGGCAGCTTCCCGCCCCTAGCAGGCAATCCGAATGTTCAAGATGCCGCTTATGTGGAGGGCGTCATCCGCAACGGCAAGCAGGGCGAACTGGTAGTCGACGGCGTCACCTACAACGGGGTGATGCCCGTCTTCGGGGACAAGCTGTCCGACGATGAGATCACCGCCGTCATCGACTACGTGCAGAATCGGTTGGGTGGTCCGACGGGCGGGACCGGGGAGCCGGTCGACGAAGGGTCCACCTTTCCCTGGAACCTCGTCATGCTTGGTTCGGCCCAGACCGTCTTTGTGGTCGGCCTGCTGTTTCTGCTCACCTCGCCTCGCAGGAAAAACGATCTGACCTGGTGGAACGCCTACGGTCGGGCCTTCCTGATCTTCCTCTTCTTCGTTCTAGCCACCACCTGGCTCCCCTCATGGTTGCTGAGCCAGGAGGTTGTCGCAGGTGCGCCCCGTCTGGTTGGTGATCTTCTTGGTTCGGGCCTCTGGATGGTGATGCTGGCGGCCGGAATCGGCGCCGTTATCTGGCTGCAGAGAACGGAACGGATCTGATGGGCGGCGATCTCGTCTTTCGTCAAGAACTCCAGTTCTACGACGAGAACATTCCCTGCTTAGCCGCCTGCCCGGTCCACACCAACGCCGGTATGTACGTGGCCGCCATTGCCGACGGCAAGGACGAACTGGCCTACTTGACCGCCCGGTTGCCCAACCCGTTCGCCTCGGTGTGCGGCCGCGTATGTGCCGCTCCGTGCGAAGACGCCTGCCGCAGGGGAGAGATCGACCGACCCATCGCCATCCGGGCACTCAAACGGTTTGTTACCGAACAGTTCGGACCCGAAACAGAGAATGGTGAGGTCTGGAAGAAGGTGGCCGCTCCCCCGGATGAGGAACGTCGGGAAAGCGTTGGGATTGTGGGTGGTGGTCCCGCCGGCTTGGCGGCAGCTCACGACCTGAGGAGGCTCGGCTATCAGGTGACCGTGTACGAGGCCACCCGACAATTAGGCGGCATGATGTTGCTCGGGATTCCCGAGTACCGGCTCGATCGCACCCTGCTGGCCAACGAGATCAAGGTCATCGTCGACCTCGGTGTTGACGTGCGCCTCGACACCAAACTCGGCTCAGACGTCTCCTTGACCGAATTGCGGGAGACCCACGATGCCCTGTTCGTGGCGATTGGCGCCAATCTAGGCCGAGGCCTCGACATCGAAGGCCACGAAGCAGATGGCGTGCTACGGGCCATCGAGTTTCTCATCAATGCCAATCAAGGTTTCCAGGTCGATGTCGGAGAGCGAGTGGTTGTCATCGGGGGTGGCGACGTGGCTATGGATGCCGCTCGCACGGCCCTGCGGGCCGACGAGTATGCGGAGAAGGCAATGGGTTCCTACGAAGAAGCCGAGGAGCGGGCCCACATGACCGAGGCGATGGACGTGGCCCGCACTGCCGCCCGCTCGGGTGCCAAGCACATCACGGTGATGACACTCGAGTCCCGGGAGGAAATGCCTGCTTCCGAGTTCGAGGTCGAGGAAGCGATGCATGAGGGCATCGAGTTCTTCAACCGGCGTGGTCCGGCCAGGATCGTCACCGAGAACGGGAAGGTGACCGGACTGGAGACCATCAAGGTGCTTTCCGTGTTCGACGAAGAAGGCCGATTCAATCCGACGTTCGATCAAGATGACCGGGCGACCGTCGACGCCGACACGATCATTCTGGCCATCGGCCAGTCGATCGATGTCGATGCCCTTGGTGAGGAGGGTCCGGAGATAAGCCCGCGCCGCACGATTCAGGTGGGGGACGACAACCTGGCCACGTCGCTGCCCATGGTGTGGTCGGGAGGGGACGCGGCTCGCGGGCCTCGAACCCTCATCGACGCGATTGCGGACGGCCGCCGGGCTGCGGCCGAGATCCACCAGGCGTTCGGCGGTGCCGTCGAAGAGCGTGAGCCGGGAACGATGGTGCAATTGCAGCAGTTCCACCGCCTCGATGACATCTACGACCGCATCGGGCGCGTCGATGTGCCGACACTGCCGACGGACCGCAGGATCGGCCTGGCCGAGGTGGAAACCGGTTTCACACCCGACCAGGCGAGGTGCGAAGCCAAGCGATGCTTGCGATGTTTTGCCAACATCCTCCTGGACACGTCGAAGTGTGTGCTGTGCGCCCTGTGCGCCGACGTCTGCCCGCTCGACTTGATCGACCTGGTGCCTTCCGAGGAGGTGGCTCCCGGATTGCCGCCCGGTACGGCGTTGACTCTTGATGAAACAAGCTGTATTCGTTGTGCGCTCTGCATTGAGCGCTGTCCCACCGATGCTCTGTCGATGGGACTCTGGACGGGAGTGGGAGTGCCTGCATGAAGGTCATGGAACGAGTGAGGGAGAGTACGGTCGGTCGCTCCATCTGGCGGGCCACGGACCGGGCAACGG
>JAHEDM010000248.1 GCA_024641205.1 Actinomycetes bacterium | reverse complement strand
CGACTGGATCACCTGGTACGTATCAATCGACTACGAAAACGGAGAACCGGTGATCGTCGGGTTGACCATCGATCAATGGGCACCGTAGGCCCTCAACCATCGAGCCGGTCGGGGCACCCCAGCAAGCCCCGACCGGCTCCCTCGCTCCCAACCACATGATTCGACGCACCCCAATCCCGTTTTGTAGCCGTCAGCGGGCCGCTGCCCGGACGGGAACCGGACGCAACAACGGTATCGGCTCCGGGGTGGCCGGTGCCGGCCCAAATCGGACCGGTACTTCTGATCCGGTCGGGAACACCTGGAGATCACCGGGACGAACGATCGTCACGTTTCGCCGCCCCTCGACCCGGAACCGTCCGTCCCGGCCGACGAGAGCGGTGCCTTCATCCAGGCCGATGATGCTTGAACGAAGGACGTTTCTCGCGACCCACGGCGCCCACCGCTCGGCCCGGAAGCGGTCGAAGTGCGGAGCAGCGGTGAAACCATTCAGGACCCCCAGCCCGGCAATACGTTTCAGCGGGTTGGGCGGGTAGAGGTTGAGGCGATGCTCGAAGAGGCACATTGCACCAGCCGATGATCCGATGATCCCGGCGCCGGCTTCCCAACGGTGGATCATCTGATCCAACAGCGGCGAGGCCCCGAGCCTTGCGAACAGCTTGTTGGGGTGGCCGCCGGTCAACACGATTAGGTCGGCCTCACCCACTGCCGCGGCCAGTCGATCCTCGAATCCATCGCCGGGAACTCCCACGGTGACCGACGCACCCAGGCGCCTCCAGTAGTTGCGGGCCAGTACTGCGGTGGCGGCCATCAGGCGGCGACTCGATGCGGCCGGGACGACCACCACATTCGGCCGACTGGATCCAACCTCCGACATCATCCTGCGATCGATCGATTCACATCCTTCGAGGTGTTCGAGGCCACCAAGCAGTGCGATTGGTCCTTGAGTGTTCATGCGACGCTCCCTTCAGCGTTCAACACAGCCGGGACTCGTCGTCCGCCGCGTCGGAGGATCTGGATGGCGGAGGGCAGTCCTGCTGCCACGGGAAGCCAGTAGGAGAGGAGTCGGTAGGAGAGGACCGCCACCACTGCGACACCAGCCGGGATGCCGAAAGCTGTGTACGTGACCGACATTGCGGTTTCGAGAACTCCCAGCCATCCGGGTGTCAGCTCCGGCAGAGCCTGGAGGAGATTCGCCAGGCCGTATCCGATCAGCAACGCTCCGATGCTCAGTCTGTGTCCGAAGGCATCGAATATCACCCACAGGGCGGCGGCGTCGAGAATCCACGATGCGGCGGCCCAGCAGGAGACGATGACGAGGCGGCGTCCGCCCCGCAAGCCGGCGATGGCAGCCTCGAGATTGTCTTTCTCCGGGCCATCGGGTTCGTCTACTCCGGACCGACCAAGAGCCTTGGCGAAGAGTGCCTGAAGCCGGACACGCCAGCGGGGGCGCCTGATCGCAATCACGAAACCGGCGCCGATCAAGATCATTGCGGTCAGGGTGACCGCCGGGGCAATCAGGTATGAAGGAGCCACAACGCCCGCCGTAACTGCGACGGCCACACCGCCAAAGACGATGCTGCTCAATGTGGTCATCGAGACCCACCACGAGACGATCATCGAAGCGATGGTCAGCGTCCCCGGATTGCCCAGGGCCATGAGTTCGCGTGCAGCAAAGACGCTGCCGACCGCGCCACCACCGGGCAGGATCCGGCTCAGGGTGAAAGCTCCCATTGAAACGCGCACTGCTGCACGCTTCCGGGCGACTCCGCCCATTGCCATCAGCGCCGACCGGTATACCTGGGCGAGGCTCCACGTCCACGCCACTTCGAGCAGGATCGCGGCCAGCACGTAGGTCGACTTGGTGGTCGCCAGCATCTTGACGGCCTCAACGATGTCCGTCCATCCGGATCGGACGAGCCGCGTCATGAATCCGACCGACGTCGCCATGAGAGTCCATCGAAGTACGGTGGCCAATCGAGGTTTCCTCAGCGGTTTGCGACCATTTCCGGTGGGGGTGTGAGTTTGTGTCCTCATGGGGACACAATCTCGAAAAACGGCGGTGGCGCCTATCAGGGATGGCCCCCTGGGGGTAATCCCCCAGGGTCGCGCCGCCGACTTCGAGAGGTCCCAAAATGGGCACAGGGGCGGATCGAGCTACCGGGGGCCCTCCGGCCCTAATCGTCCGACGATTCCACCTGATCGTCGGGTCGGAGGAATCCGGTCTCGAAGGCGATGCGGGTGATCTCATGTCTGCTCTGAGCGTTGAGCTTTCGAAAGATACTGCCCATATGGTTCTCGAGTGTTTTGACGCTCATGCCAAGGTTGGCGGCGGTTTCTCTATAGGTATAACCACGGGCGATCAACTCCACGACCTCGCGCTCCCGAGGGGTGAGCTTCTCCAGACCTTCGGCCTCAGGGGCATCGGAGTCGATGTCGAGCAAGAATCCGGCAACTTCCCGGGAAACCGGCCGGAGCCCCGCCATCGTTTCTGCGATGGCACCCATCAACTCGTGTTCCTCGCTGCTCTTGACGATGTATCCGTCCACCCCGGCATTGAACATGCGGACAACGTCGAGCCGCGAGGTCGAAACGGTGAAACAGAGGAACCTTGCCTCCGGGATTACAGCCCGAACGGCCTTGACAACGGCCTCGCCGCCGCCGCCGGGAAAGTGAACATCTAGCAGGACGAGGTCGGGCCGCCGCTCGATGATCATTTCGATCGCCGAGGAGGCGCTGTCGGCGGAGCCGACTACCTCGTGATGTTCGCCGACGACGTCCACGAGACCGCGTCGCACGATCGGATGGTCTTCGACGATGAAGACTCGAAGTGCTTCGCCTACGCTCATGAGACCGGAACCTCGATGGTGACTTCCGTCCCTGTGTCCGGACCACTATCGATCCGGGCGGTTCCCCCGATCGGCACAAGCCGGTTGAGCATCGACCGCTCTTTGCCTCGCAGGATCCGATCGGCCGTCTCCTGTCTAACGCCGGCTCCCCGATCGCGCACACGCGTCGTCGCGATGCCGTCTGCGATGTCGCTGTAGACATCGATACGCAGCTGTCCTGAATGTTTGGCGGCGTTGATCATGGCCTCCCTGGCTACTTTCAAACCCACCTCGAGCGCCCCGTCCATTTCGGCATCGCTGCGGACCAGCACGTCGATCTCGACAGAGGGGAACAGGTCCTCGACTTCGTCGCGTGTCCCCATCAGCGCCGCCCGAAAGCTTCTCTGATATGGGGAACTCAGGTCTTCGATGGTGCGACGCAGCTCTCGCTCCTGGCGCCTGGCGGCGTAGCGAACCTGCATCGGGTCTTCGGCATGTGTTCGGATGGCGTGGAGGGTCTGCAGAACTGAATCGTGCAGACGCTGAGCCAGGTTGGCTCGCTCCTGATACCGGGCGCTCGCCTCTTTCTCCTCCGCGAGTTTCTCCTCTGCGGCGAGGCGAAGTGCCTCACGCTGCCTCAGCGCATCGAATGCCCACCCGATTACCAGACCGAGTATCGGGAACTGGAGCGTGCCGGCCGTCCGATTCTGGCCGAGGTCCATGAGGATGTGCAGATACGTGTGCTCCGCGAGAAGCACCAGCGAGGCGACCATGGTCCAGCGCAGATTGGTGGCAAACGCCACGATGAAGAGCCAAGATCCCGGGTATCCGCCGCTGAAGAAGTCGTCCGATCCTGCGAGCCAACCTCCGGAGGAGAGAAGCAGGACGACCGCACCGTCGAGAACGGCGAACCAGAAACTGCCCAGGACACCGGTACTGCGCGACGCCCACATCGTGATACCCGTCCAGAACACCGCAAGAGCGGCTCCCGCCAGCAAAATGGCCCGGTTGGGCGGAGCATTGCCGGTCAACTGGACGGCGATGAGAACGAGCAACCAGACACAAGCAAGGACACGGTACTGAACGACCACCCATTTCAGGGTGCCGTCTAGTGGCCGCACGGCTGCGTGGCTCCGCACATTCCTCCCCGTTTCGCTCCAACCTACCCGCCGGTTCTTCATCCCGATGTTCTCGCGCGACATTCGGAACCCAGAGGGTCGGAATGTCGCGCGAAAACGGACAGAAGGGGAGGCCGTTACGATGGT
>JAHEDM010000247.1 GCA_024641205.1 Actinomycetes bacterium | reverse complement strand
ATGATCTTTGTCAACAACCATGCGCAACACTGGATCATCGCCTCTGCGATCGATGTCTTTGCCCTTCGCTACCCGGAACTCCCCTTCTTCGCGGTCGCATACGACTGGTGCGCGGCGATGGCCGACTTCTTCCGCACTGAGGACCGGGGTGGCCCGTTCGAGGAGGACTTCATCCACGCCGATGAGTCGGAAACGTCTCTGGCAATGTTGCTGGCGCCCGAAACGGTAGATATGAGCAGGGCGGTGGACACCACACCGAGCGCCTACCTGCCGGACGGACACTTCAACAAGTCGGCCCAGAGCCTGAACCGGCCCAACCTGTGGTGGAGCGTACGTAACAACACTCCCCTGGAGTTCCGTGCCACCCCAGAAGGCGTAGTCGGCAACTCGACGAAGGCAACCGCCGACAAAGCCAAGCGACCGGTGGCTGCAGCTCTCGAGTACTTGACGCTGCTGATCGACGACATCCTCGAAGCCTTCCCACCGGGAACCACGCCCCCGATCGAAGACGTCACGCTCTTCTCTCAGGCGGAGATCGAGGGTTACCTCAAGAACCCCGGTGAGCCCGGATATATGAATCCATACCGGCTGTGGCGGCCCTTCGAGTGACCCGATCAATCGTCGAGTCCGACACCGGCCGATTCCCGGTCGAGCCCTAACGCTCGACCGGGAATCCCACAATCGAACCCCACTCCGTCCATGAACCGTCGTAGACGCGTACGCGATCCCGCCCGAGTAGGCGGGTGAGCACAAACCACCCGAGAGAGGCACGGTGACTCAAGCGACAGGAAGTGACTACTTCGTGTTGGTCGGTGACCCCCACCGCCACGAACTCGGCACCAAGTTCATCGAGGGCCTTGAATGTTCCGTCCTCGTTGAGTAGACGTTCGCGCGGTAGGTGACGGGCACCGGGAATGTGACCGCGTCGCTCGGCACCATGATCAAAAGGCGCAGTCAACGGGGCCACTCGCTCCCCTGAGTACTCCTCGGCCGAACGCAAGTCGATGAGCACTTGGCTCGGGTCCTCCAGTCCGGCCAGGACTTCGTCGCGCCCGATTCGACAGGAGTCGTCGGCTCGACCGGGGGTGACCGAACGCGGCAGCGGGACCGGTCGATCCCTGTTCATCGGGTAACCTCGCGCAACCCACGTTTCGTGCCCACCGTCGAGGACGGCCGTTCGCTCTTCAAACCCAGCCATGGCCAGCACCCAGTAGGCGTAGGTAGCGAACTGCACCGGGTCACCAACCAACACCAAAGTGGTGTCGTCACCAACGCCAAGAACTCCGAGCCGCCCCGCCAGCACTTCAGGAGTGGGGAACTCCCGATCCAGGTCATGCCAGAGCAGGTCCTTCCAATATGTGTAGTGAGCTCCTTCTATGTGGCCTGCGAAATAGGCCGCCTTGTCTGGCTGGTAGAAGGACACCTCCAACACCACGAGGTCGGGGTCGCCGACCCGAGCGCGCAACCATTCGGGCGACACGAGAGGATCAACCATCGGAGGGACTCCCTGCGAAACGAACGGGGAAACCCCCGACGGGCTCTTCACTCACCGTTGCCATGTTTCTGGTTCTCCTCACCCGTAAAAAGCCAGGAGGATCGACCCTCCAACAATGAACAACCCTCCGAGCCAGATGCGCGGCGTGACCCGCTCGAGGTGCTGCCCAACGACAATCGGCGACAGAATCAGTACGACGATCACCGCCAACCTTCCGATCGACAAGACGGCGGCCACGGTGATCAGGCTCACAGCAATCCAATTCGCCGCGATCGAGAACCCGGCTAGAAGGCCAGAGAGAACCTGTAATCCCAGATCGCCGCGATTTGCAGTGGCCAGGCCCAGCTTGCCACGGCGGATCCAAACCACCGGCAAGTACGCCAGCATGCTGGCGGTCATCCCAATCGCTACCCCGACGACCGGGAACGGGACCTCTTCCAGGCCGCGCCGCACAAAGACCGGGCTGAGCGACCAGCACAATGCCGTCAGCAACCCGAACATGGTGCCGCCGGCCCACCGGGCTACGACCCCGCCGGATCTATCCATTTGAGATCAAAAAGACACCGATCACCACGAGCGCCACCCCCATCATCGCCGGAAAGGTGAGGAACTCACCCAACACTAAGGCCGCAATCACCGTACCGAACAGCGGACTGGTTCCAATCAGCGCACCGGTGCGGGCTGCGCCAACCCGGCGCTGGCTGAAGGTCAAGAACGTCCATCCAACTGTGAAGTGGATCACGCCCGCCAGAGAGAAATTCAGCACCGCCAACGCAGAAGCGCCGGCCAGTACATCCAGATCCCCCATGACGGCCGCCGCCCCAATGAGCACGACCGAGCTGACCGCCACCAGAAGAAATGTGGCGAGAAACCGATCCACGCTTTGCCCGGCTCTTCGATGCAAAGTTTGGAAGATGCCAAACCCGATTCCCGCCGCCGTCGCCCAGTAGATGCCGTTCACTGCTGGATCCGAACTTCAGGAGGAGCCCCCGTCCAACTCGAGCACAGCCGAAAGAACCGGACGTGCATCACAACGGTTTCCAACCCTTCCTCCTCAAAGCCGCGCGACGGTCAACCCGCCGTCGATCCTCAGTGTCCGCCCGGTTTCCCACCGTCGCGTCGAGCCCCGGCCGGCAAAGATTGGCGCGATGGCGGTGCCGGTGTTCTTCAAGACGCTCTCCGAGTGTCAGCAGGCTTGGGCACCGCCCCGGTTCTCGGTGCGAAACTAGCAGTGCATTCCGACACGCAGAGCGAAGATCCGACTATCAATCCGACTTCGCTCGTTTCTCCTTCTTGGCGGCGGCTATCACGACCCGCGCTTCGCTCGTCTTGTAGTGGTCGTCCAGCGGATAGCAACCGGACGGTAATCCGATCCGGGGCCCCGTGGTGCAATCGCTGAAGGTCCGGCAGATGAGCTTCTGATCAAGATACTTGCCGGCCAGTACGTCGGCAGGCAGCCGCGGGTAGCTCAGTGCCATTCTGCCCAACCCGACCATGCCGACTGCGCCGGTTCTCACCTGATACTGGGCTGCATGGGGGAGCAATTCCTGCAAATAGCTGTATCCGCTTCCCACCAGCACGAGCTCAGGGTGGGCACGCGTGAGAGCGTCGGTGGTGTCGAGATGATATGCCACCTCGGCAAGCGGATCCCGTGGCGGTAGGTAGCCGTCCAGCGCCGGGTGATAGGCCGGCCGAATGACATGGGGGTTGTAGTAGGGGCTTCCGATCGTCACGCACAAGAAAGCAACACCCAGTTCGGCGCAGAGATCGAGGAACCGGTGGGTCTCACCGAGAGGGTTGCCGTCTTCATCCGGGCCGAAGACATAAGCAGGTTCATCGAGGGGTTCCGGGTATCCAACTCCGTCTGAATCCTGAAGATACGGTCCTGGATCAACTGCACTCAACCGCACCGCGATCGTGAGGTTCGGCCGCGCATCGCGCAATTGCCCGACAACGGAACGCAACATCCTGGTGCGCCCTTCGAAAGACCCCCCGTATCGACCGGGCCTCTCTCTGGCGCCGAGGAGTTCATGGAGTAGATATCCATGGCAGTGTTTGATATCCACGAAGTCGAACCCGGCGTCGGCGGCCAGGATGCCGGCCCGAACGTATACGCCGACCAGTTCGTCGAGCTCACCGTCACTCAACACTGAGGCATCTGAGACCGGGACTCGCTTGTCCAGTTGAGACTGCCGAAAGGCGATCCGAGGGGCCGGTTCACCAAGAGGTCGCGACCAGCGACCGCTGTGGGTCAACTGCAGACCGGCAACCAGATGGGCCCCATCGAAGCGTTGTGCCCGGAAATCGACCATGCGGCTGCGGAGCTTCCCGAGATGCTCAGCCGTCCGCTCGGTGATCATGAGCTGATTCGGATTGGCGCGACCCTCAGGTGCAACCGCGGTGGCTTCGCCCCAGACGAGGCCGGCACCGGAAGCGCCAAAGCGGAGCCACCGACGCTCCACGTCTGGGGTCGGCAGGCCGTCGGTCGTTCCGTCCCAGCCCTCCATCGGCAGAATGGCGAAGCGGTTGCCGGCGGCCAGATTGGAACCGATTCCAATTGGAGTCGAAAGCGGTCCGTCTGGGGCAGGATCCACGGTGTCGTCGAGTGGA
>JAHEDM010000013.1 GCA_024641205.1 Actinomycetes bacterium | reverse complement strand
CCACACGGGTGCGTTGGCGAGCACCGACATAGCCGTGGATGCCCTCTTCCATCAAACGGGCGTGATTCGGACCAACACCCTCGAAGAGCTCTTCGATGTAACCGTGTTGCTGGCCAACCAACCGGTTCCGGCCGGCCGACGGGTTGGGGTGATCACGAACGCGGGCGGTCCGGGTATTTTGGCCGCCGATGCGCTCGAATCCAACGGCCTCGTTCTTCCCGAGTTCTCAGAGGAATTGCAATCCAAGCTGCGGGAGGTCCTCTCGGAAGAAGCCTCGACTCGAAATCCTGTGGATCTCATTGCTTCGGCGGGCGCAGATGAATACACCCATTGTCTGAACGCAATGTTGGAATGCGACGAGATCGATGCTGTGATTGCCAGCTACATTCCGGCCAGCTCGCTCGGGACTCCAGAGATCGCAGCCGCCCTTCGGGGAGCAGGCGTCCGCCATAACGGCAAGAAGACCTTCCTGTCCGTGTTCATGTCGTATGACGACCCCACCGACCTGCTCGGCGGAGAAGACGCACGGATCCCCACCTACCTCTTTCCGGAAGCGGCGGCGGTGGCCCTGGCCCGGGCGGTGCGCTACGGAGAATGGCTCGCCACGCCCGAGGGCGAATTGCCCTCCTTCGAAGACCTCGAAGTGGAGGCCGCAAGGGAGATCGTCGCCCAAGCTCTCGAGCGCTTGGGTCCCGGGGGGGGATGGCTGGAACCCGACGAAGTCGAGGACGTTCTGTGTTCTTTCGGCATTTGTCTGCCCAAATCGGAAATGGTCAATCAAGAAGACGAAGCTGTTCGGGTTGCCGCTGAGATTGGTTCGCCGGTTGCCGTCAAGGTGATTTCACCAGCAGCGCTTCACAAATCCGACCTGGGTGGTGTGGTGCTCGGCGTGACGGGGGAAGAGGAGATTCGGAAGGCCTACCGCAAGGTGATGTCGGTTGTCGATGAACCCGAAGGAGTATTGGTCCAGGAGATGGTGACCGGCGGCCACGAGGTGCTGGTTGGCATGACGGAAGATCCGCTTTTCGGACCGCTGATCGTCTTTGGGATGGGAGGCGTCCTGGTCGAACTGGTTGGAGATGTCTCCTTCCGGATCACTCCTGTTACGGACGTCGAAGCATCCGCCATGGTGCACGATATCAAATCGGCCAAACTGCTCGAGGGGTATCGTTCGTATCCGGCCGGTGATATCCCGGCGGTAGAAGAGATCATCCTCAGGGTCTCGACCCTGGCGGATGCCATCCCGGAGATTCGGGAGATGGACTTGAACCCGATCATGGTCCTGGCTCCCGGCGACGGGGCCAAGGCGGTTGATGCCCGCATCCGGGTGACTCCAACGGCAAAGGGCTGGTCGCCTGAGTTGGTGGACGTGCCCGGACGGATCGGACGACCTTCAGTCTCCTACAACAGTTGACGGAATCGGTGAGATTCGGTTCCATTTTCATCTGTGGCTACTAATATTTGGTTATTAGGTAAATACCGAAACAGGTGGGAATGAACCAGGTCTATAGGGCGCTCTCGGATCCAACTCGCCGCCGGATCCTCCAGTTGTTGCGAGAGCGGGACTTGACGGCGGGCGAGTTGGCCGGGCACTTCGACCTAGCGAAGCCGACCATCTCAGGCCACTTCGCGGTTCTCAAAGAGGCCGATCTGATCCAGGGGTATCGAAAAGGAACCACCATCACCTACCGGCTGAATGTATCGGTGCTCGAAGAGGCATTGATGGCGCTACTGGAGGTTTTTGGCCTAGGAGATAGGCATGAATGACACGTCCCCGAAATCGATGAATATCAAGCCGGCCCTCGTGGTGGGTGGCGTGATCGTGGCTGCGATGTTTGTCCTGTCGTGGTGGGCATGGGGCCGGTTGCCTGCCGGCGCCCAGATACCGGTCCATTTCGATGCCACGGGGACGCCGGACCGGTACGGCGGTCGTTTCGAGGGTCTGCTTTTGATGCCCTTGATCTCGATCGGCCTCCTCGCGATGTTTGCAGTCATACCTCGGGTTGAGCCGAGGCGCCAGCATCTCCTGCAGTCGTCGAAGGCATATTTCGCCGTATGGATGGCGACCATGGTGGTGCTGGCCGGAGTGCACGCCGCGGCGGTATTGACCGCCCTCGACTACGAAGTCAACATCACAATGGTGGTGCTTGGCCTCATTGGAGTCATGTTCGTGGTCATCGGGAACTATCTCGGGAAGGTACGGAGCAACTTCTTGATGGGCGTTCGAACGCCGTGGACGCTCACCAGCGACCTCTCCTGGAATAAGACCCACCGGTTGGCCGGCCGGTTGTTCATCCTGCTCGGCGTTGTGATCGTGGCGGCGGCTTTTCTCGACGACCCGGTTGTTTTGATCTGGGTGGTGCTCGGAGGCGTGCTCGCGTTGCTGGCCGTGACGGTTGTCTACTCCTACCTGGTCTGGAAAAGCGACCCAGACAAACAGATGATCGGGCGCGAGGAGACTCCTAGCTGAGCAACACCACATATGTGGCTGCGTAGATCATCAGGAGCACGAAACCGGTCTTCCAATCGTGCCGCCGGACGAGGGTCAACAGGAGGGTGACCGCCGCCACCGCCGCCATCGCCAGGAGAGAGCCGCGCACCGCGAAATCCGAGGTGATGAGCGTCGGCGCAATGATCGGACCGATACCGATGGAGAGGGTGGCATCGACCAGCGACGACCCGAAGATGTCGCCGATAGCCAGGTCGCGCTCGCCGCGCCGGAGCGCAGTGACGTCCACCATCAGCTCGGGTAAAGAGGTACCGATTGACGCAGCAAAGAACGTCATCAAGTACTCGGGCACTGAGAATGTCTCCGCCAGTTGGACGAAGGCTTGGACCGCAGCCGTTGCTCCGGCTCCGACAAGCACCATGTAGGCCAGGGCGGCGGCCGCATGGTGAGACTTCCGCCGGCTGGGGACGGTGATCGCCGGCTGGGCGGCCGGGGGAGCTTTGCGCCATAGGATGATCGACGAAACTAGCCAGGCGATGATCAGGATGATCCCGTCGACACGCGACAGGAATCCGTCCCTGAGCAGAAGTGCACCCACTCCCAATGCGGCCACGGTCAACGTTCCGGCCACCATGACGCGCTCTCGGCCGGCGATGAAAGCCCCGCCGATGAACGGGAGCAGGCCCAGGATCAGGGTCACCTGGGTGACCGCTGATCCGATTGAATCGCCGACATTGATGTCACCGTGATCGGTTACCGACGCAACAATCGAGTTGGCGATCTCCGGGAGGTCGGTGCCGATCGCCAGCAGCGTCACGCCGATGAAAAACGGCGGCACCCGCAGACCGAAGGCAAGCGTCGAGGCGTGAGCCACGGCTCGACGGCTGGCGATCAGGGCGACGGTAAAGCCGATGACCAGGACCGCAATCCAGGCGACGGGCATACCTCGAAGGCTAGGCCGCGTTGAGCTGGCCACCAGCCGTTCTTGACACGACGGTCGGGAGGTGCCGTTCTCCTCTACGCGGACTGCCACCGGCCCCTAGGCCGCTGAGCATTCGCCGCTCTAGCGTTGATACCGACAGGTGAGGTTTTCGGATGCTGTGCTGCTCATTGTGCCATTCGCGGCTGTCCGGTCGCCCATGAGAGACCCGTTTCGGCGTGATCTGATCTTCCTGCACCCCCCGTCGATCTACGACTTCCGTGGGAAAGATGTCTTTCTCGGACCGATCGCGGACGCGGTGCCATCGACCGGGGAATTCGAAATGTACCCGGTGGGGTTGACCAGCATTGCCTCGTTCCTTGAGAAGAATCACTACAACGTCCAGATCGTCAATCTCGCTCACCGGATGATGAAGCGGTCGAGGTTCGACGTTGAGGGCTATGTCGCTCGCCAGGAAGCAACCGTGTTCGGTATCGATCTGCACTGGCTTCCCCATGCTCAGGGAGCCCTGGCAATTGCCGAGATGGTCAAGCGATTGCATCCCAAGAGCCACGTTCTCTTCGGGGGTCTTTCTGCTTCCTACTACCACGATGAACTGGTTAGATACCCGTTCGTTGATTTTGTGATTCGGGGCGATTCGACCGAGGAGCCGGTGCGGCAGCTGCTGCAGGCGCTTCGCGAGGGGACGCGTCTGGAAGCCGTTGAGAACCTGAGCTGGAAGCGGACGGATGGATCGGTGGTGGCCAATCCGCTGACGTTCATCCCGGCCGACCTCGACTATGTCGACGTACCCGACTACCGGTACGCCATGCGATCGGTGTTCAAGTACGGGAACCTCTCCAATCTGATCCCGTATATCGAATGGATGCGGTATCCCCTGACCATGATCCTCAACAGCCGGGGTTGCACCCAGGATTGCTCTGTCTGTGGCGGATCAGCCTCCGCCTATCAACGCATCGGTCATCGAGCACGGCCTGCCTTTCGATCGCCGGAAAAGCTGGCCGCCGACTCGCGCACCATCATGAGTTTCTCCCGGGCTCCGATCTTCATGGTGCATGATCCGCGCATTGGGGGCATGCATCGCTGCCGTGAGATCTTCGACAATCTCGCCAAACTTGACCTTCCCAACGAACTCATTCTCGAACTGTTCTTCCCCGCCAACGGCGAGTTCTTCTCGATGGTCGAGAAGAGCGTTCGATCGTGGAGCCTGGAAATGACCATCGAGTCTCAAGATGAAGAACTGCGGCGCGTCAACGGGAAGTTTCCGTTCTCAAACGAGATGCTCGAATCGACGATTTCCGGGGCCCTGGCCCACGGATGTCGCAAGCTCGACCTCTTCTTCATGGTCGGGATTCCCCACCAGACCTACGGTCAGGCGATGGAGGCAGTCGACTATTACCGCCATCTGCTCGACCGCTTCGGCAGAAGCGGAAAGGTCCATGCCTACGTTTCACCCCTCAGCCCGTTTCTCGATCCGGGCAGTCGGGCGTTTGAGGACCCGTCCTTGGGATACGAGGTTCGCTACCGCACGCTCGAGGAACACCGCCAGGCCTTGACCCAACTCTCGTGGAAGGACATGTTGTCCTTTGAGACCGAAGCTATGAGTCGTGATGAAATTGCCCGTGCCAGCTATCAGGTGGCGGGAGAACTCAATGAGTTGAAGTACAAATATGGGCTCATCGGCGCAGCCACCTATGCGGCCGTTTCGCACAGCCTCACTGCGGCGGAAGCAGTTCTGGCCGAAATCGACCGAACTGCCACCCTCCCGCCAGACAAGCGAGCGGCGGCGCTGGCCGTGATGCGCAAGCAGATTCAGACCGCCAACGGCGCTGCCCTCTGCGGTGTTGACGAGCTCAAATGGCCGTTATCACAGCGATTCCATGTCGGCGGCACATTGGCCCGCGGATTGGCAGGCGGGTTGTTGCGGGAATTCCGTCACACCGCCGCCCGCCTGGTCGGGCGTTACGACGTGGCTCCCTTCACGGGACAACGAGCGGAACCGAGGTAGAAGCCGCCAGCTTCCAGACCACTCCGCTCCTGGCTCCCAGCCAGCACCACGGCTGGTCGCTGGTTGCCGGATATTTCTTAGACAAACGGGCCGGCGTATGTGACCAAGGTTTTCATGTAATTGGCTCGTTCGAAGGCTCCGGGGTCAGGGGAGGACGCCTGGCTCAGGCTTCCCTTTAGCTGCTCGATCGACTCGTAGTCATTGTCGTCGAGCCACCGTTCGACACCGGCGACAACGGAACGGAGATGATCCGGCCCGTTCTTCAAGAGGGCCGACGCCATCATGGTCACGTCTGCACCGGCCAGGAGCAATTTGATCACATCTTCTGATGTATGGACTCCCGTAGTCACGGCCAGCGATGTCTTGATGCGGCCGTAGAGGATGGCCGTCCATCGGAGCGGTAGCCGCAACTCGGACGATGTGCTGAGATGCAGGTCGGGGCGGACTTTCAGACCGTCAATGTCGATGTCGGGCTGGTAGAAACGATTGAAGATGACCAGGGCATCGGCACCGGACTCGACGAGCCGATGGGCGATGTGGGGTATCGAGCTGAAGAACGGCCCGATCTTCACCGCCAGCGGAATGGAGAGGGATTGCTTCACCGACATGACCAGGTCGAGGTATTGCTGCTCAACCTGCGCCGTGGACACTTTCGGGTCGGTCGGGATGAAGTAGATGTTCAATTCGAGGGCGTCTGCCCCCGCTTCTTCGATCAGCTTGCCGTACTTGATCCAACCACCTTTTGAGGTGCCGTTGATGCTGCCGATCACCGGAATCGAGAGGGAACCCTTGGCCCGACTCACCAGGTCCAGGTAAGTTCCGGGACCTGTGGCGTAGTCGGCCAGTTCGGGGAAATACCCGAAGGTGGCTTCCCCGAAGCTCTCCGAACCGAAGTCGAGTAATCGGGCGACCTCCATTTCCTCATGTTCGATCTGCTCCTCGAAGAGCGACGGGAGAACGACGGCCGAGGCTCCGGCGTCCTCGAGGCGCTTGAGCGTGTTGAGGTCGCCCGTCAGGGGCGAGGCAGACGGCACAACCGGGTGCGCCAACTCCAAACCCATGTACGTGGTGCGCAGGTCCACGCTCATGCTTCCACCTCCTCATCCGCCAGATCGCCCGGGACGTTTCTTTCTATGTCCGCCAGCTGCTCGTAGAGGCTCCATCGCTCGTCGATGTCGTCCTGTGCCAGTCGGAAGAGTCTTTCTGCCTCTTCGGGCTGCGACCGGGCCAGCATGGCAAAGCGGGCCTCCTGCCAGGCGAACTCCTTGAAGCGAATCGAAGGCTTCTTGCTGTCGAGGTGGAACGGGTGGTGATCCTGGAGCCGTGGGTCGTACCGGAAGAGCGGCCAGTACCCGCTGTCCACCGCCTCCTTTTGGTGCGACATTCCCTTTTCCATGTCGATCCCGTGGGCTATGCACTGGCTGTAGGCGATGATCAGCGACGGCCCGTCGAACGACTCTGCTTCAGCGAAGGCCTTGACGACCTGGATGTTGTTGGCACCGAGAGCGACCTGAGCCACGTAGACGTTGCCGTAGGCCATGGCTATTTGACCGAGGTCCTTCTTGGCGGTCTGCTTTCCCCCGGCGGCGAACTTGGCGACGGCCCCTCTTGGGGTGGCCTTGGAGGCCTGACCGCCGGTATTCGAGTACACCTCGGTGTCAAGGACGAGGACGTTGACGTTCCGGCCGCTGGCCATGACGTGATCAAGACCGCCGAACCCGATGTCGTAGGCCCACCCGTCCCCCCCGACGATCCACACGCTCTTCTTGACCAGCGCATCGGCCATGGCCAGCAAGTTGCGGGCCGGTTCGCTTTCGACGCGTTCCAGCCGCTCCTTGAGCTGGGCAACCCGGCCCCGCTGCGCCGCCAGGCCCGCCTCCTCACTCTGATCAGCGGCAAGCAGGCTCTCGGCCAGGCCTTCACCGATCTCGGGCGCCAACGCGGTAACCAGGGAGCGGGCCTGTGTTGTCTCGGCCTCGACTGCCAGGCGCATCCCCAGGCCGAACTCGGCATTGTCCTCGAAGAGAGAGTTGGCCCAGGCGGGCCCGCGACCGTCGGCGTTGGTCGTGTACGGAGTCGTCGGCAGGTTGCCGCCGTAGATGGACGAGCAACCGGTGGCGTTGGCGATAATGGTCCGGTCACCGAACATCTGGGTCATCAGTTTGATATAAGGAGTTTCCCCACACCCGGCGCAGGCGCCGGAGAACTCAAACAACGGTTCGAGCATCTGGGACCCCTTGACTGTGACCGGGTTCACCTCCGTGCGGTCCATCTCCGGGATCTCGAGGAAGAACTCGAAGTTCTTCGTCTCCTCGGCGACGTGCTCGATCTGTGGTCGCATGTTGATCGACTTGTGCCGCACGATCTCCTTGCTCTTGGCAGGGCATACGTCAACACACACGCCGCATCCGGTGCAGTCCTCCGGGGCGACCTGGATGGTCATTTTCTTGCCGGGAAGCTCACGCCCACGCCAATCCTTGGAAGGGAATCGGGCCGGGGCGGTCTCGAGCGCCTCCGGGTCGTAAACCTTCATGCGAATGGCGGCGTGGGGGCAGACCATGGCACATTTGGCACAATCGATGCAGATGTCAGGATCCCAGATCGGGATCTCCTCGGCGATGGAACGCTTCTCCCAGCGGGTCGTTCCGGTTGGGAATGTCCCGTCGACCGGCAGCGCACTCACGGGAAGCAGGTCACCTTTTCCTTCCATCATCAGAGCCGTTACTCGCTGGACGAAGTCCGGCGCGTAGTCGGGAATGAGCTTATGGCCGTTGGTCTTCGCCGTGACCGCGGCCGGTATCTCGACCCGGTGCAGCGCCGCCAGGGCGCCGTCGACGGCCGCGTAGTTGCGCTCGAGGACGGTATCGCCGAACTTCCCGTAGCTCTTGGCGATGGCCTTCTTGATCTCCTCGATAGCTTCGTCCCTGGGAAGGATTCCGGAAAGAGCAAAGAAACACGTTTGCAGGACCGTGTTGATCCGGCCCGCCAGACCTGCTTCGCCTGCCACTTTGCCTCCGTCGACCACATAGAACTCGAGGCCCTTGTCGATGATCTGTCGCTGGATGGCGGCCGGGAGGCGTTCCCAAACTTCGGTTGGTCCATAGTGGCTGTTCAGCAGGAACGTCGCGCCCGGCTCGGCTACCGCAAGTACATCCATCTTTTCGAGGAAGTTGAACTGGTGGCAGGCAACAAAGCTGGCGTTCTTGATCTCATACGTCGAACGGATCGGGTCCTTGCTGAACCGGAGGTGGGAGACGGTCGTCGCCCCCGACTTTTTCGAGTCGTACACGAAGTGACCCTGTGCGTAGAGCGGTGTGTTTTCTCCGATGATCTTCACGGAGTTCTTGTTTGCGCCGACCGTTCCGTCTGCCCCCAGGCCGAAAAACACGGCCCGGGTGCCACCCTCGGCCTCAGTTGTGAATTCCTCGTCGTAGGAGAGGCTGGAATGGGTCACATCGTCGACGATCCCGATCGTGAAGTGATTCTTCGGCTCCGGTTTTTCGAGTTCGGCAAATATCCCGGCCACCATGGCCGGCGTGAACTCCTTCGACGAGAGTCCGTAGCGTCCACCAATGACCCGGGGGAAAGCCTCCCAGGCGGTTCGCCCAGCCCCCTGTTCTTCGGCAATCGCAGTTATGACATCCTGATAGAGCGGTTCACCCGGAGCGCCGGGTTCCTTGGTGCGATCGAGCACCGCAATCGACCTGGTGGTTGCAGGAAGGGTGCCGATGAGCGCCGATGTGGCGAAGGGTCGATACAGGCGAACCTTGACGACGCCCACTTTCTCGCCGGCGCGATTGAGCGCTTCAACCGTCTCTTCGACGGCCCCCACCCCGGATCCCATCAAGACGATCACTCGCTCGGCGTCGGGGTGGCCGACATAATCGAACGGCCGGTAGCTGCGACCCGTCAACCGTTCGAATTTGTCCATGGTGGTCTGGACGATGTCCGCCACGGCGTCGTAGTAATTGTTGGCTGCTTCACGAGCCTGGAAGAACACGTCCGGGTTCTGGGCGGTTCCCCGAATGGCTGGCTGATCCGGGCTGAGCCGGCGGGAGCGAAACTCTCGCACGTATTCGTCGGAGATCAGGGCGCGAATCGTCTCATCCGACAGCAGCTCGATCTTGTTGACCTCATGCGAGGTCCGGAACCCGTCAAAGAAATGCATGAAGGGGATGCGCGATTCGAGCGTGGCCGCGTGAGCGATGAGGGCGAGATCGTGGGCTTCCTGGACCGAGGATGAGGCCAGCATGGCGAAGCCGGTGGAGCGGGCGGCCATCACGTCACTGTGGTCACCGAAGATGGAAAGAGCGTGCGTGGCGACCGTGCGGGCGGCGATGTGAATGACGGCAGGGAGCAGCTCTCCTGCGATTTTGAACATGTTGGGAATCATCAACAGGAGACCTTGGGAGGCGGTGAAGGTGGTAGTGAGCGCACCTGCCTGCAGCGAACCGTGCACGGCTCCTGCTGCGCCCGCTTCGCTCTGCATTTCGATCACTTCCGGGACTTCGCCCCACAGGTTTTCCCGCCCGGTCGCGGACCAGGCGTCGGCCAATTCGCCCATGGGCGACGCCGGTGTAATTGGATAGATAGCGATGACGTCGTTGGTCTTGTGTGCCACGTAGGCGGCGGCTTCGTTGCCGTCGATGGTGGCTACCTTTTTTTCCACGTTTGTGCCTCCTCGAGGGTCAGGCCGAGCACCAATGGTGGCGCGGCCCACGGGACAAGGTTAGGGCAGTAAGTCCCCACCCTCTGCGCGTTTGGCCCGTCCGGCGCGATCAACCCGCCGGCGCGGCCGGCGGGTTGATGCATGCGGTCTAGATGAAGATGATCTGGCCGCCCTCGGAGAGCTCCATGAAGTCATTGGCGCTGATGATGTCTTCAACGCCTTCCCATAGGTCGTCCTTGGTCAAACCTACGGTGTTCTCCATCATGTCGAACGTCAGCCGGCAAGCCCAGAACTTGGCGCCGGCGTCGTGCACCATCTGCATGAACTCGCGGTGCGGGGGCACCTGGAGTTTTTCCATCTCCTTGTTCATCATGCTCGACGCGAACGCCGTCATGCCCGGCAGGGCCGCCAGCAGGTTGGACATGCCGACCTCGGTGCCGGGTACTTTCATCGAGGGGTTGGCGACCGGTGAGATCTTCAGCTTGTCCATCCGCTTGTTCATGATGGCGTCGAATCCCCAGAACGTGAAGAACACATGGAGTTCGATGCCTTCGCTGACGGCTGCGTTACCAAGCACCATGGCGGCAGTCGACCACTCCATGGTTCCCTTGGAGACAATGATGCAGAGCTTTCGGTCGGTTGCTTCGTCTTCAAACTTGGGAGGCAAGTGATTGCTCCTTTCTTGTGGTTCTTACACGCATCCAACGGGCTTCTTGAGGCCGGCGATGTAGGACATCTTCTTGGCCGGCTTCTTGGGGAAGAGCTGGTACAGGTCCTTAGTCGGCACATTGGCCATGGTCGACACCCTTCTCAGGGTGGCCGTTTGGCCTTCCTTGGCGAAGTCGTCCCGCAGGAAGCGGATGACCTTCCAATGGCCATCGGTCAACTCGTCGATGCCGATTTCCTTGGCGAGCGCGGGGGCCAATTCTTCGTTCCATTCGCCCGGGTCCGTCATGAACCCCTCTTCGTCCACGTGGATTTCTACTCCACCTATCAATTCGGTAGCCATGTGGCTATCTCCTTTCTCTACAACTTTGTTGCGTCATCGACACCGGGGGTGTCTCCAGAGACGGTACGCAAGGTCATCAGCACCTTGGCCATGCCTCGTTTCACGGCCGGATCGCGCATCTGTTTGACCAGACTCCTCAAGGTGATGTGCTCGGGAAGCTCCTGCTCCCGAACGGTGGCGGCAGTCCGGCTCACCATGCCCATGATCTCCGGTTGGGTCATTTCTTTGACCGTCTGGAGGATGAGTCCGATGTTCTCGCCCAGAGCCCGGACGTCCTCCTTCGAGAAGGAGTCGACGATCTCGTCGAGAACGCCGAGGGCTTCTATGGCAAACTCGAAGTAACCCTTGCGGTCGAACTCTTCCAACTTCTGCATGAGCGAGATGAACGCGCTCCGTCCGATTGGGGCCGCGTCCCGAACGAGTTCCAGCGCGCTTTCCAGCTGGTCGAGCATCAGCTCGAGATTCTTGGTGTTGCGCAACATCCTCTTGCCGAGATGGCCGAGATCGGCGAGATTCACGTATTCGTCGACCTCATCGAGTTGCTGGACGACCATCTCAAACGCCTGGGTGGTGACGGGGCGTACGTCTTCTAGCAATTCAACCCAGGCGTCGCGACGCTGACGTTGGATGGTGGCTTCATTGGCGATGGCTTCTATCTGGGCGGTCAGCGCATCCAGTTTGCGGTTGATCTCCTCGAGCGAAGCGGGAGCAAGAGTGTCGGTGCTCATCATCCTGCGCTCCACTTGCCTGCCATAGACATCAGGGCGGGAACCGGCATTTCCTTGCCCTTGAGCAGGATGTTCCAGTACATCCAGCGGAACATCAGCTTGCCCCAGTGATTCATCTCGGTCTCTTCGAGCAGCGAGAAGGGCCCGATGCCCGGCAGGGGGTATTTGCCGGGGAGCGGTTCGGTGTCGTAGTTGAAGTCGATGAGGAGACCCTTGCCGTGTCCTGATTCGATGTAGCAGTTGGCGTGTCCATCGAAATGCTCGAGCATTTCCAATCCGTCGATGAAGCGCAGGAAGTTCTCCGTCCAGAGCTCGACGGCGAAGTGAGCCACCGATCCTGCTTTCGAGGTCGGCAGGGCTGCTGCGTCTCCCAGCGCAAAGATATTGTCGTGCTGGTTCGACAGGAAGGTGTGCTTGTCGACCGGGACGTAGTTCAACTCATCGCCAAGCCCGGAACGACCGACGACGGCGGCCCCCATGTTGAGCGGGACCGTAACCAGGAGGTCGTAGTCGACCTCCTCCTCGGAATAAGCGACGATCTTGTTTGCGTCCAGGTCGACCCGCTCGATGTTGAAATCGGCGTAAAGCTCGATCTTCTTCTCTTCCAGCATTCCTCCCAGCGCCTTTGATGCAACCGGCTTGGTGAAGGCACCGGGGAGAGGAGTGACGAAGGTCAAGTTGGTGTCTTCTCGCAGGCCTTGTTCCTGCAGCCACCAGTCCGCCAGAAAAATGAATTCGAGCGGAGCGACCGGGCACTTGAAGGGCATCTCGGTGATGTGCATTACGAGGTTCCCGCCTCGGAAGGTGCGGAGGCGCTTCTCCAACTTCATGGCACCCTCGAGGGTGTAGAACGTGTGTACGTTGTCGGGTCCCTCATCGCCGAGCGCCTCGAGGCCAGGGGTTTCGTCCGGTGCGATGTGCGTCCCCGTAGCAATGACCAGGAAGTCGTAGTCGAGCCAGCGGTCACCCTCGATCTTCACCCGATTGTTGTCCGCCTCGATTTCTTCGATCTCGGCCTGGATCATTTCGACCCCGGGTGGAATGAAATCCCGCTTCGGCTTGACGACGTCATGGCGGCCGTACATGCCGAATGGGATGAAGAGGAATCCCGGCTGGTAGTAGTGCGTGGGATTCTGGTCGACGACGGTGATCTGCCATTCGTCGGCGTCGAGTCGGTGTCGAAGTTTGTTGACCACCATTGTGCCGGCAGTTCCGGCGCCCAGGACCAGCAGCTTCTTCATACGTGAGCTCCTTCTAGCTTGGAGAGGCCCCGGCGAGCGCGGCGATGGCGTCGAGCTTGCTGAGGAGTTGTTTGCGTTCGTTTGCGACTTCGGAAAGGAATCTGGCAAGACGGGGCAGAAGGGCCAGGACCCTTTGCTCGGCCTGCGGGTCGAGGTGAAAGACTTCATCGAGGTGGTCGGCGAGGAGATCGGCGTCTACGCCGAATTCAGCAGACATCTGCTCAATCTGTGCGACGGGTGGCGGCCAATGCCCCGGAGCAATGCCACCGGCAAGAATGATACCTCGCAGTTCGTAGCCGACTCGCACGTAGCTGCGGGCACACATCAATCCAAGATGGCTGGGGGCAAAACGCGGGGCGAGGTCCAGGTCGTGCGCCAATTCCCGCCAACCGGCGACACATTGCCGTACGGCGCTCGGTTGATCGTTGACGAGTTTGAATAGACCGCACTGATTGGATGGCTCGGTCAGAGGTTCACCGTCCATATCGGTCACAACGACCATCACTCCGAGCATCTCACCGAAGAGATCGCCGAGCGCGGCGAGATATTCGGCCGGGAGCAAAGCACTCAACGAATGTCCGTTCAGATTGAGGTCGGGGAGGGTCTTGGTGACAGTGCCCATGTTGCGTTCTTCGAGCCAGCGCTCGATTCGATCCGCCGGGAAACGCCATTGGCGGCCAACCTTGATGGCGGGCAGTTGCCCGGACTCTGCCATGCGATAGATCGTGGAGCGGTCAACGTGGAGCAATTGCTGGAGTTCTCTGGTGGTGAGCATGCTCACGAGCTTTGGCTTCCTTGCTGCAACGTGTGCGGACTGTGCATGTCCTGCATGTTAGATCGCTCTCTGCAGCTGACTATGGGGCCGAAAGGCCCTATTGAGAGGGACCAAGCGTCGGCTGAAACCCCGGCAACCTTCGTCGGGTGACGAGAGCCTCGGGTGGGGTGAGGTGATCTAGCCCGCTCGATATGTGCTGCGGGCTCAGGGGGTCATTGCAACACTTCGGCGAGTTTCTGTGATGGTGCCTTCCATCCGAGGGTTTGTCGAGGCCGATTGTTGAGGGAGTGGGCGGCCTGGTCGAGATCGTCTTGGGTCAACGCAGCCATGTCGGTGCCTTTGGGGAAGTACTGGCGTAACAGTCCGTTGGTGTTCTCGTTCGATCCGCGCTGCCACGGCGATTTGGGGTCACAGAAGTAGACCTGGACGCCGGTGTCGATGGTGAACCGGGCGTGCTCGGCCATTTCTTTGCCCTGATCCCAGGTCAACGACCGCCCCAGATGCTCAGGCAGCCTCTGGATCGTCTCCGCCAGGGCGGTCCGCACCGACTCGGCGGTATTGCCGTCGGGCAAAGGAACGAGCATCACATAGCGGGTGGCACGTTCGACCAGGGTCCCGATGGCGGTCATACGTTTGCCCATCAAGAGGTCACCTTCCCAATGACCCGGCACCGCCCGATCCTCAGCTTCGGCGGGACGCTCCGAGATCATCACCGGTTCACGGATCTGGCCCTTCCCGGTCGGAGCCCGTTTCGTGACCGGACGCCGTATGGCACGGCGGGTCCGTAAACACCGGGTCAGTTCGTGACGTAACGCCCCTCAGCCCTAAACCAACAGCGACAGATAGATCGTCTCGTGTGACACCCACATCTCCTCAACCCCAGGGTATGTCTCTTTGAGCCACCCCGAGATCTGCTGCGGCGACCACCACTGTGCCAGCTTCTCCTCCACCACCCCTCGCAGCTCAACGTTTTCGACCAGCTTGCCCACCTTCGGTCGGGGCGCCCTCTGCCACGCCGCCCGGTCGGCCCTCAATACCCAATGCCGGCCCCCGTTGCGAGCCACCAGCCGCCACACCCCGAGAGATCTCCTCCCGCTCCATCACCGACAAGTGCCTATCGCAGCGGCGCCGGGCCACCCGACGCACCCCACCGGCATCCTCGATCATGGTCCGTACCGAGGCGTGTTGACGACCCAACCGGCAGGCGATCGAACACATCGACTCGCCCGCCTTCCACCGATCCCACACCTCAGCCTTCTCCAACTCTGTGAACCTCCGCACCGCCAACCTCCTCGACGAGAAAACCCAACTCTCGCCGACCGGTGTTGCGTTCACC
>JAHEDM010000246.1 GCA_024641205.1 Actinomycetes bacterium | reverse complement strand
CTACCAGGCGACCACAGACGCCCCCACCCCGATAAACCTCACCAACCACAGCTACTTCAATCTGGGCGGCGCGGGCACGATCCTCGACCATGTGCTCGAAATCCCCGCCGACCGCTACACGCCGACCGACGATCGATTAATCCCAACCGGCGAGATCGCGCCGGTGGCGGGTACCGGCCTCGATTTCACGTCTCCGACCAGGATCGGTGATCGGATCGAGGAATTCATCGGTCACGCCAACGGCTACGACCACAATTACGTGCTGGCCGATGGACACGGCGCTCTGACCCTGGCGGCGCGAGTATCCGAACCCGTGAGCGGCCGGGTGGTTGAGGTATGGACCACCGAACCGGGGATGCAGCTCTATACCGGCAACTGGCTCGATGGCACCATCTCCGGAGTAGGCGGGATCCTCTATCCGCGCTACGGGGGTCTGTGTCTCGAAACCCAGCACTTCCCCGACTCGGTGCACCACCCGAATTTTCCTTCGACGATTGTGCGCCCTGGTGAGACCTTTCGGAGCACCACGTTCTTTCGGCCGGCCGTGGAAGCCGGGTGACCAAGCCGTCTACGTCTCGACCGTGACCTCAACGACCGACCCGGTTGGCGCGTATGGCACCACCGTACCGTTGATCAGGTTCCCGCCGCCCCTCGCCCGGTTGGTAACCGAAACCGGTATTCGGAGCTTCGATTGGACAGGCCGACGTGGCGACAACCCCACTGGAATCCATCCGGCATGACAAGCGTCATGCTGACACCTCCGGCGAGCTGCCTATCGACTTTCGCTGTCGCACGAAAAGAATGGCGGCCGAGACGATGACAACCACCGCCGCAAAGAGCTGGTTGGCCCGCATGCCTGCCACGATCGTGGCGCTATCGGTCCGGATGAACTCGAGAGCGAATCTGGCCAGACCGTAGGTGATGAGGTACACCAGAAACAGGTTCCCCCGGCGGAGATCGAATCGTCTCTCAACCCAGAGCACGAAGGGGATAACGATTACCAAGTTCCAGAGGCTTTCATACAGGAAGACGGGATGAAAGGTGGCAGAGTCGACATACTGAGCCGGTCGGAACCGTTCCTCGATCTCGACCGCCCAGGGAAGGTTTGACGGGGTACCGAACAGCTCCTGGTTGAAGTAGTTCCCCCATCGCCCAATACCCTGAGCGAGCGGGATTCCAATCGCGGCCGCATCGAGGATCATCGGCACGTCGCCGTGGTTCCGATGCACGAGCCAGATGCCGACGACCACCCCGGCAGTGAGCCCTCCGTAGAGCGCCAGACCGCCTTCCCAGATGGCGAAAAGATGCCAGAAGCCTCGATCGGCGATCTGGCTGAATCGCGGCGCCACGTAGGCGATGCGGGCTCCAATCACACCGGCCACGACCGCCCACACCAGGAGTTTTTCGGCGATGGCCGCATCGCCGCCCATCCGGGCGTAGCGGCGGGTGGTGACGATGATCGAAGCCACTACCCCCAAACCGATCATGAGCCCGTAGATATGAATATCCAGAGGCCCGATCTCAATGATATTGGTGGAAGGAGAGGGGATGGAAGCGAAGATCATTGCCGGGCAACGGTAATCGAGTGCGGGGACTTAGCGAAGGAGAATGCCTCATTCCGGACCGATCGGCCCCTCCATCTGGGAGGCGATGTGGCGGGCCTCAACCTCGAAAAGGATGGCCCGATAGGCGGCTTGGTGGGATAGACCGGCGAACCGGCCTTTGAGGTATCCGGCCGTATAACGCCACAGGAAACGCACGACCCCGAGCTGCGCCCACTGATGAACATGGACAAGCTCGTGCATGATGAGCGGGCCCAGCTTGGCCGGGTCGGTATCGAGCGAATCAGGTCTGACGTAAACCGTGGTTCCCAAGGTCATGGCGGAAACCGCTCCGCCCCACAGCCTGGTCAACCAACGAGGGGCAGGCCGAACGTCTACCTTGTCGAGATCCAGTCCACCGAGTGCAGATGAAACATCGACCGGAGACATACCGGACGCGGTGAGTAACAGTGCAGGATTCACGCCACAACGATGTTGACGAGTTTCGGCGGTCGGGCGATCACCTTGCGTACGGTCTTGTCTTCGGTCCAGGACCGGACTCGCTCGGCCGCGAGCGCGACGTCAATGGCCTCCGACTCACTGATGTCCGCCGGGACCTCAACACGGTCGCGTACCTTGCCGTTGACTTGCACCACCATGGTCACCGTCGTATCGACGAGGAGGTCCGGGTCCCACTGTGGCCACGACTGGGTATGCACGCTGTCGTCGTTGCCGAGACCGCGCCACAGTTCCTCAGTGATATGGGGAGCGATCGGAGCCAGAAGCTTGATCAGGGTTTCGAGCGCCTCTTTCCACGCTTCTTCTGCCACCAGTCCGGCATGCAGCGCTTCGTTCATCGCATTACGCAGTTTCATGAGAGCCGCAACCGAAGTATTCCATTTGAATGCCGCCATGTCGTGATCGACCTTCTGCATGGTCTGGTGGGCCGCCCGTCGCAGGGCCCGCGACGCCTGGACCGCCGCATCAGCATCATCACTCGTTTGCTCATAGCGGGCTGTTCCCAGCTTCCACACGTCCTGAATAAAGCGAAAGGAGCCGAGAATGCCCTGGCTATCCCACGGACCGCCCTTCTCCCAATCGAAGGCAAACATCAAGTAGGTCCGAACGGTGTCCGCTCCGTATTTTGAAACCAGATCATCTGGGTTGACGGTGTTCCCTTTTGACTTCGACATGCGCTCTACCTCGAGGTGGTGGCGCA
The DNA here is from genome assembly GCA_024641205.1 of Actinomycetes bacterium. Taxonomy (GTDB): domain Bacteria; phylum Actinomycetota; class Acidimicrobiia; order Spongiisociales; family UBA4744; genus UBA4744. The sequence continues at coordinate 1,361 of JAHEDM010000246.1, read as the reverse complement.
ACTGAGACACGTCGTTTGTGCCTTTCACTGCGGGTGTCTCGACCGTGGCGGTTTCCGGCACCTCGACCATGACGAGTCCGCCCTCGGTTTCAACTTGCAGCAGGTTCTCCGTGCGTCTTATCAACTCGCCGACGACCAATCCGGCACTCGAATCGGCGGTGTCGTCGACGCGCACCGAGGCGGCCACGACCCGTTTCCCATCGCGCCGACCTTCGATCACCAACCGGTCGCCCCGTCGCTCCTCGCCCAGAATCTGACCTTGATTGCGCAAAACCAGGAAAGGTTCATCAAAAAGCCCTGCAGGATCAAGGCCGTGCTTCTTCATCTCCGTTTGCGTGTCATCGAACACGCCCATGTCGCGCATCGCCTTGACGAAAAACCGAGCGTACAGAAGGTGCATGACGGCGTGTTCAGCGCCACCCGTGTAGACGTCAACCGGGAGCCAGTAGGCAGCTTCCTCCGGATCAAACGGGGCTGCGGAGTAGTCAGGCGACAGATAGCGAAACCAGTACCAGGACGAACACATGAACGTGTCCATCGTGTCCGTCTCGCGCCGGGCCGGACGTCCTTCGGAGTCGGTTGTCTCGAAGAAAGCAGGCGTTGTCGCCAAGGGACTGCGCCCGGAAAACTCAACGTCTTCGGGCAGAATGACCGGCAGGTTCTCGTCGGCGACCGGCTCGATACTCCCGTCGGAGCGGTGCACCATGGGGATAGGCGCCCCCCAGTACCGCTGGCGCGAGATCAGCCAATCCCGCAAGCGGTAGTTGATCGCTTCTGACCCGGCTCCTTCGTGTTCGAGCCAGTCGATGGCGGCTGCGACCGAGGGGTTGGCTCGTCCTTTGGCGTCCGTCGTTTCGATACCGTCGATCGGTCCACTGTTGACCATGATGCCCGGTCCGACGTAGGACTCCTGCATGGTCTCGCCGTTCAATGCTTCTTTGCAGGCCGGTTGGATAACCGGAGCCACATCCAGTCCAAACTGGCGGGCGAATGCGAAGTCGCGCTGGTCGTGAGCGGGCACGGCCATGATCGCCCCGGTCCCGTAGGAGAGCAGAACGTAGTCGGCGATCCATACCGGGATGCGTTCCTGGTTCACCGGATTGGTGGCGTACCCACCGGTGAACACACCGGTCTTCTCGCGCTCGGTCTCCATGCGCTCCAACTCAGAGCGGCCTGCAGCTATTGCCCGATAGTCGTCAACTGCCTGGCGGTGTTCCTGGGTGGTCAATGTGTCGACGAGGGGATGCTCCGGGGCCAGCACCATGAAGGTCGCTCCCCACAGCGTGTCGGGTCTCGTGGTGAACACGACAATCTCGTCGCCGTCCCCGACGGAAAACGAGACTTCAGCACCCTCCGACCGG
>JAHEDM010000012.1 GCA_024641205.1 Actinomycetes bacterium | reverse complement strand
TCCAGCACGGGGTGAAGGCCATCTTCCAGGGTGGCGAGAAAGGGTCGATAGCCGACGTCTTCTTCCACGGGTACGCCAACTATGAGAAGGGCCTCGGGCAGAACTACCTGAAACTGACCTCCTGCAACACCACCGGTCTCATCCGTACCGTTGACTGCCTTGACCGGGCTTTCGGCGTCGAGAAGACGGCTATCACGATCATCCGGCGCGTGGCCGATCCAGGTGACACGCACCGGGGTTTGGTCGATTCACTCATGGTCGAGCCAATCCCCAACCATCAGGCCGTCGACCTGATGAACATCATGCCGCATATCGATGCGACCGGTCTCCTGGTCCACGCCCCGGTGACGCACGGGCACATCATCACCATCGTGGCCACACCAAAGACGAAGACGACCCCGGACGAGGTAATCGAGGCGTTCCGGGCCCACCCCCGTATCCGGGTGGTTCGTATCGCCGACGGGTTCAACACCAATACGTCACTCTTCAACTATGCGCGGTTCCTCGGCCACACGCGTGGCGACATGTACGAGGTAGGTCTGTTCGAAGAAATGGTCGGCATGTCGGGCGACGACATCATGTTCGCCATCAACATCCCACAGGAGTCGGTAGTGATCCCCGAGACGATGGACGGCATCAGAGCATCGCTCCGAATGCAGGAAGACCGCCTCGAGGCCGTCGGCATGACCAACAAGTACCTCGGTATGGCCTGATCCAAACGGAGGACATGTGAAGATTCGGTCAATTGACGACCTCGACGTCAACGGCAAGCGGGTTCTGCTCCGAGTCGACATCAACTCTCCTATCGACCTGGCTACCGGCAAGATCAGGGATGACAACCGGCTGCGGATGAGCCTGCCAACCATTCGCGATCTGACCGAAGCCGGTGCCCGTCTCGTCTTGATCGCCCACCAGGGCGACACGCTCGATTACCACAACCTCGTGCCACTCGAAGAGCACGCCCAGTTGCTCACCGAAATGCTGGAGCACCCGGTCGCCTACATCGACGACGTGGCCGGACCGACGGCTCGAGAAGCGATCCGCCGGGTGCAGCCCGGAGACATACTGTTGTTGGACAACCTTCGCTTCTTGACGGAAGAGGTCTCGACGTTCGAGAACGCAGTCAAATTGTCCGCTGCTGAGATGACCGGCACCTACCTGGTGCGCCACCTGGCACCGTTGTTCGACATCTACGTAAACGACGCCTTCGCAGCCGCGCACCGGAACGCCCCTTCGATGGTCGCTTTTCAAGAGCTGCTGCCGACTGCGGGAGGCCGGCTCCTGGTGGCGGAACTCGATGCCTTGTCCGGGGTTGCCGAGCATCCCGAGCGACCATGCGTCTTCGTGCTCGGCGGCTTGAAGATCTCGGATGCATTCTCGATGATGCGCAAGGTGCTGGCAGAAGGAATCGCCGATACCGTGCTCACCTCAGGGATCACCGGTCAGGTGATGCTGATGGCGAGCGGAATCCGGCTGGGAGAGCCTTCGGAGCAGTTCATCCGCGACCGGGCCCTGGATGCGTTCCTGGCACCGGCAGCTGAGTATCTGCAGGCGCACCCGGACAAGATCCGCATGCCGGTCGATGTCGCGTACGACGATGCGGGTGTGCGCGCGGAACTACCCGCAGCCCGGCTACCGGCGCCCGCTCCGATCATCGATATCGGCTCGGAGACAATCGGCGTCTATCGGGAGGTCCTCGCTGCGGCAGCCACGATCTTCGTCAACGGTCCGGCCGGTGTCTACGAGTCCGAGGTAGGCGCCAAGGGCACCAGAGAACTCTGGTCGGCGATTGCCGGAGCGGCCGGGTACTCCGTGATCGGTGGAGGTGACACCGTCGCCAGTGCGCGCCGATTCATCGACCTGAACGATATTGGGTTCGTTTCTACCGCAGGTGGGGCGCTCATCAGGTATCTGAGTGGTCAACCACTCCCCCTCTTGCAGGCGATGGAGAAGGCGGCGAGCGTGGCGTGAACGAGAATCCCACCGTATCAGGTCGGGCGGTTGCAGCTGCCCGGGCTGCGTTCCTGCGCGACGACAACTACTACGGCTGTGCGGAAAGCACCCTGGTCGCGCTGCAATCGATCTTTAGCCTGCCCAACCCGGAAGACTCATCGGCCGCTATGGCACTCAACGGAGGCATCGCCTATTCCGGGGGTATGTGCGGAGCGATATCGGGTGCGGCACTGGCACTTGGCAAGCTGGCCGAACTCCGTATCAACGACCACCAATTGGCCAAGAAAGCGGCTCGGCTTCTCACCCAGCAGCTCATCGCCGATTTCAAGACGGAGTTCTCGTCGGCCAATTGCCGAGACCTGATTCCGTACGACATTTCTATCCCGTCCGAACACGATGCCTTCATCTCCGGCAATCTCTGGCGAACTACCTGCATGCGTCAGATCGAGTTCTCCGTCAAGAAACTCGCATCTCTGGCCGACGAGCGGGCGTGGGAGCAACGCCTGGCCACACTCCCCGAACTTGCGTGAAAAACCTGCGGCCACCGCAGAAAACTCACGCCAGAACAGGGCGCACCCCTCCCTTGACCAGCCGCGCCGGGCCCTACTATCGTGAATATTCGATAATCGATTGTCTGTCGCGATCTGTTTGGAGGCGCGGATGAAACTTCGAGCGATAACCAGGGCAGAAGCGCGTGTTCTTGAACTACCGGGACGGGACTGGATCCACTACATCGGACCGGAGATCAACGGGGCCCGGAATCTGACCGTCGGCTACTCGGTGTTCCCTCCCGGCTCTGCCCCCGAGGGTCACGTCCACCCCACCCAGGAGGAGGTCATCTACATCGTCTCAGGACAGGGGGAACTGGTCACGCCCGAAGGGACGGCCGTCCTGGAACCAGGTACATGCGTGTACATTCCGGTCGGGCTCCACCATCAAACCGTCTCCCATGGCCCCGATCCTCTTGAAATGGTCACTTCCTTCTCTCCCCCGGTCGTTCCGGGCTCCTACGAAGACGATGACGAATGAGGACGCAGAACTGAAGGGAGCCTCCATGACCCAGACCCTTTCTCAGTACAGCGCAGCCGAGATCGCCGACATTGCCCGGAGGGCAAGAATTCATATCCTCGAAGCGGTGGCTCACGCCAAAGGCGGTCACGTCGGCGGCCCGTACTCGGCTGCAGACATGCTTGCCGCCCTCTACTTCCGGGTGCTGAATGTTCGACCGGAAGAACCCAATTGGCCCGATCGCGACCGTTTCGTGCTCTCCAAGGGCCACAGCTCCATTGCGCTGTACACGATGCTCGCCATGCGCGGCTTCTTCCCGATCGAAGAGTTGAAGACGTTCGATTCGATCAACTCCCGATTGCAGGGACACCCCGACATGACCGTAACCCCCGGCGTTGACATGTCATCCGGCTCATTGGGTCTCGGGTTCGCGGGCGCCTTGGGGATCGCTCTTGGGGCGCGAGCCATGCAACGGGACTTCATGACCTATGTCATGCTGGGCGACGGCGAGTGCAACGAGGGAATCGTCTGGGAAGGGGCTCACGTGGCAACACGCTATGCGCTCGACAACCTGATCGCCATCGTTGATCACAACAAACTGCAACAGTTCGGTTGGAGAGGCGAGACCACCGCAGAGCGCATCACTCCCTATACCGGAAGCCAACTGGCCGACCGGTGGGAGGCATTCGGCTGGCAAGTTTTCGAAGTCGATGGCCATGACGTTCAGGCCTTCCTCGACACGATCAACCAAGCCAAAGCGGTGCAGGGAAGCCCCGTCGTTCTGATCGCTCACACGATCAAGGGCAAAGGCGTCTCGTACATGGAAGGCGATTACACCTGGCACAGCAGAGTGCCGACCGAGGAAGAGTTCGCCATCGCCATGCAAGAACTCGGCGCAGCCGAGGGAGGAACGACATGACAACGCTTGCCCCCGGCAAGGCGCTGCGAGTCGCCTTTGGAGAGACCATCGCCGAACTTGCCCGGACCGACCCGCGGATTGTCGTCCTCGACGGCGACACGGGTAGTTCGACCAGGACGGATATCTTCGAGAACGAACATCCCGACCGTTTCTTCCAGATGGGGATCACCGAGCAGAACATGCTTGGCATGGCGGCCGGGATGGCAACCCTGGGGTTGATACCAATCGTCAGCACCTTCTCGTGCTTCATCGTCTCACGGGCTCACGATCCAATCCGGGTGTTGATCGCCCAGCCGAAGCTCAACGTGAAACTAATGGGCGGATATGCCGGGCTGCTGGCCGGGATGACCGGCAAGACCCACCTGATGTTCGACGATATCTCCATCATGCGCGCAATGGCCAACATGACGGTGGTCGCGCCGGCCGACGAGGTCGAGACCCGCCAGGCTTTGAAAGCCATCATCGACTACCCGGGACCCGTGTATGTGCGGCTGACCCGACCGAACTCACCCATCTTGTTCGACGATTCCTATCGGTTCGAAGTCGGCAAGGCCGTCACAATCCGCGAAGGGAAAGACGTCACCGTATTCGGGACCGGCACCCAAACGGCGCGGGCATTTGTCGCGGCCGAGATACTCGCCGAAGAGGGCATCAGTGTGCATCTGGTGCACCTCCCGACCATCAAGCCGCTGGACATCGAGTCCGTGGTAGAAGCCGCTCGCAAGACGGGCCGGGTAGTGACGACCGAGGAGCATACGATTGTCGGCGGCTTGGGCGGGGCGATCGCAGAGACCCTTGGCGAACATGCACCGCTCCCCATGAAACGACACGGCCTCCAAGACGTGTTCGGCGAATCGGGCCCAAACGATGCACTCCTCGAGAAGTACGGCATCTCACCCGAGAAGACGGCAGACGCAATACGAGAGTTCATCTCACAGGGCACGCAACCGGGCTAGCCGGAAAGGACCAGAAATGCCGACAAGCTTGTTCAGACTCGACGGGAAGGTAGCCATGATCCCCGGCGGCAGCGGCGGCATCGGGTCGACCCTGGCGGCCGGTTTGTGCGAAGCCGGCGCCCAGGTGGCGATCGTCGATCGCGACGGCGATGGACTGGCTCGAACCTGCAGCCGCCTGGCCGTGGCAGGCTCGCATCCGCTGGCCGTCGCCGCGGATCTCACCAAGAAGGAGGACGCAGACCGCGCCGCGGCCGAGACCGTTGAGCATTTCGGCCGTCTCGACATCATCGTTAACGCTATCGGCGGTGGGGCGGGCAAGGTGTTGTTCGACGCGGAGGAGTATCCGATCCCGGAGTGGGACTGGATACTCGAATTGAATCTGCGGACCACCCTGCTGGCCACCCAGGCGGCAGTGAAAGCCATGATCGCCGGGGGTCGGGGCGGGAAGGTCGTCAACATCTCCTCCGTACGTGGACAGCTGGGCATCAACGCCGGATACTCCGCCTACGTGGCCGCCAAGGGAGCGATCGATTCGCTGACCAGGCAGTGGGCCACCGAGTGGGCCAAGCACCGCATCAACGTCAACGCGATTGCGCCCACCTTTGTCGATACCCCTCAAGTCGCCATGCTGCTCGAAGACCCAGAGTTCAAGGCCTCGGTGGTGAGCCGGATTCCTCTTGGCAGGGTGGGTGAGACCACGGATCTTCTCGGTCCGGTCTTGCTGTTCTGCTCGGAGGCATCGTCTTTCGTCACCGGACAGATCCTCACGATCGACGGCGGACTGACCGCCACCCAGTAGCCCCAGGAGGCCATGCATGGAGAATGTCACCAAAAACATCTTCACGGAAACCAAAGTGCGCGGCTGCAACCCCAGCTACGTGGTCACCTCGGATGGGGTCGTGGTGATCGACACTCCCCAACTACCCACCAAAGCCGTAGCCATGCGGGAAGAAGCCGAGTCACACGGCCCGATCCGTTATCTCATCAACACCGAACACCACGTCGACCATATCTTCGGGAACTACTACTTCAAGGGCGCCGGCACGGTTGTGCACCACCAGGGGGTCTACGACAACTTCATGGTGGTTGGACCGGAGTTGGATCCCTTCGCCTATGCAGCCGAAGCCTTACCGACCGACGACCCGGAGGGGGCTGCCATCTTCCCCGATCGGGACGTGTACTACTCGGACCCCAACAAGGGCCAGATCGTCTTCACCGGCAATGTGACGCTCCGGGTGGGTGGGCACACTTTCGAGCTCATTCATACTCCGGGCCACACCCCGGGACAGGTAGCCGTCCACGTCCCAGAAGAGCGAGCCGTCTTCACGGGTGACACGATCTTCAACCGGTGTCAGACCTGGTTGATGACGTCCAACGTCGACCAGTGGCTGGCAGCCCTCGAGACCATCCGGACGCTCGACGTCGACCACCTGATACCCGGTCATGGGCCGGTCACCACCAAAGCCGCACTGGACGACCAGCGGTCGATGCTGATGGAGTGGAAGACGGCGGTGGCGGTGGCAGTAGCCAAAGGATGGTCCCGGGAAGAAACCGTCGAGCGAGTCCACTTCAAGGACCGCTTCCCGGTCGACATCGGCCAGGAATACATGATGGACTACATCAACGAGTACAACGCCGGATCGCTCTACGACAAACTCACCGCGTGACTTCGCCGGTCCTGCGCGAGAGGCTTTCCCCCGCCTGGACCCACCGAGCATGAACTGATAGGGAATCCGACATGGCCGGGCCCACCGTGACCCCGAAAGCTGCGATCGGATGGCGGCCGGTGGTTTTGGCGCTCGCCACGGATACCGTCGCCATTCTGCCCGGGTTCATGACGGCCGGATTGGCCGTGCAGATTCGTGAGGACATCGGCTTGTCCCTCACGACGCTTGGCATCTCGCTCGGTGTCTTCTTCGGATCCGCCGCGCTGGCTTCCGCGCCGATGGGGGCGTTGGTCGAGCGCTGGGGATGGGCTAAGAGCCTGCGTTTTGCCGCGTTCCTCGCCGCATTGTCGTTGATCGCGGTGGGATGGCTCGCGCAATCGGCCGCCAGCCTCACCGCCATATTCTTGGTGGCGGGCGTCGCTGTGGCGATGGCCCACCCGGCTGCCAACCTGGCCGTGGCCAGGTGCGTACCCCTCGACCGGCACGGCCTCTTCTACGGGCTCAAGCACGCCGCTGTTCCTACGTCCACCCTGCTCGGCGGCCTTGCGGTACCGGTAGTCGCCCTGACGGTCGGATGGCGATGGGCCTTTTTTGGTGGTGCACTGCTGGCACTGAGTGCTGCACTCGCCGTACCGAGACGAGAAGCCCCTTATGTCATCAGTCCGGCCCCGGCATCGGGGCAATCCAGGCCCCACCGTCCGGCGACTGAGATGCGACTGCTCATCATTCTCTCCATTGCCGTGGGACTTGGGATCGGAGGAATAGATGCGCTGGCCTCCTTCATTGTCAGCTACGCGGTCGACATCGGAATCGCGGAGGGCGCCGCAGGTTTGGTGCTGGCCGCGGGAAGCGTTATCGGAATCGTCGCTCGCATCATTGCAGGCTGGATGATCGACAAAAAGAGGGATGCAGACCTATTCGCCGTTGCCTCCATGCTGGCAGTCGGAGCCGCCGGGGTAATCGTGTTGAACCTGGGGGATACACCCGGTTTGTTTCTGGGAGGGCTCATTGCCTTCGCGGCCGGTTGGGGCTGGTCCGGGCTGTTCACTTTCGCCGTGGTCAAACGCAACCCAAGCGCCCCGGCCGCCGCCACGGGAATAACTCAGGTCGGCAAACTCGTCGGATCGGCACTGGGACCAGCCGCCTTCGGGTGGCTGGCAGACAACGCCTCCTATGGGGCTGCCTGGTGGGCAACCACCGGATCCCTGGTCTTTGCCGCGGCCTTGGTGCTTTTCGTGAGGAACCGGGGCACAACCGTTGGTGGAGGAGATCGATGAGAGTTTCATTCAAAACCCGTCCTCAACACACCGAGTGGGAGCCGATGCGGGACTTCTGGCTCGAGGCTGATCGCATCGACCTCTATTCGGCCGGCTGGACGTTCGACCATTTCTATCCGATTTTCAGTGATCCCACCGGCCCGTGTTTCGAGGGTTGGACCATGTTGTCTTATCTAGCAGCCGCGACGAGCCGGCTCCGGTTGGGTGTGCTGGTCACCGGCAACACCCACCGGCACCCGGCCGTGCTGGCCAACATGGCCGCCACGCTCGACATCGCTTCCGGGGGCCGACTGGAGATAGGCCTGGGAGCTGGATGGAGCGAAGAGGAGCACTTCGCCTACGGCATCCCTCTCCCCCGCTGGCCGGAACGATTCGATCGACTTGAGGAATCCTGCGAGATCATCGATCGGCTCCTCACTCAAGACAGGACCACATTCGCGGGTCGCCACTATCGGCTCACCGATGCCATGTGCGAGCCGAAGCCAACCCAAAAACCCCGCCCGCCGCTGGTCATCGGCGGCAAGGGCGAGAAACGCACGCTTCGCATCGCGGCGCGCTGGGCAGATCGGTGGAACTTCCCCAACGGAGAACCCGCCGAATTGCGACACAAGATCGAAGTGCTCCATGCCCATTGCGCGGAAATCGGCCGTGATCCCGCCGATATCGAAATTTCCGTCAAGGCGGAGGCAGATATCGAACCGGAGGCGTTCGCGCTCCGCACTGCGGCCTACCGGGAAGCAGGCGCTCAGCACATCATCGCCCACTTTCCTGCCCCGCACGACCCGGCTCTCCTCGGCAAGTATGCCGAGCACCTCGCTCCGGTGGTCCGTTAAAGACGGCCGGTCAGCGCCCGGCCCGACCAGCTTCCTCCAGGATCTCCGGGAGCCGTTCGTCGAGTGCCGCGGCGATCTGGTCGGCGACTTTTCGGAAAAACTCGAGATCCTGACCGTGCGGATCCGGTATGTCGTTCCCGGCCGGGTCCAGTAATTCGACCGGACGATGGACCCCGAGTGACCCAACGTACGCGACCTGGGCCGCATCCATGCAGAAGATACGATCGGCCTCCTCTGTCATGGGAATCGTCAGCCTGGTCGAGACATGCCCCGTGAGGTTCACCCCGTGCTCGGCGGCCACTGCCGCCCCGCGCGGCGAAGCCGCCATTCCCTCCGGCGCGTGCGTCCCGGCCGATCGAACCAGGATGCCGGATTCCCCGAGGCTCTGGTTCTTGATTGCCAAAGCTCTGGCCAGCTTGTGGCGGCCAAGAGCAGCGGCCAGGGGTGATCGCCCGATGTTGCCGGTGCAGAGGAACAAGACGGTATAGGTCACGGCTTCCCTACTTGTCGACCTGAGGAAGCGTACAGACGGTCTGGCTCAGCCGGCCTTTGGGCCATCGCCGCCGGAGCCCGATGTACCAAACAAACGTCGCAAGAAATTCAAGAAGGCGCTCCACATGCTCCCGACGAGGAGGCCGAAGCCTCCCATCTCACCGGCCTGTATGACGGACGCGGCCTTTTGGTCCGACGCCTGCAACCGAGCTTCGAGGCAGGCTACGAACTCACTGATGAGGCGGCCGGCCATTTCGTCTATGAGACCGGGACGTCCGAACTGGGCGGCTGCTCCAGAGAGGGTGACATTGGCGTCGAGCGCTACGGAAGAGCCCTCTTCAGCCTCCGATACCCGGTAGTCAAGCTTCACTCTGCCCTGACTGCCGCCTTGCCGATCGACTCCCTTGCCGACGATACGACCCGTACGTTCCTGGTCGTCGGTGACCACGGTCGCCTCTCCGACAAAGGTCGCCGTCATCGGGCCCAACTTCGCAGTCACCTTCCCGGTGTGACTATTGCCGTCGCTCCCGGTCAATTCGGCACCGGGCAGACAGGGCACCACGGAGGGTATGTCCAGGAGGTAGGCCCACACCTCGGCCGGGGTCGCCGCCACGGCGAATTCCTTTGTGATGTTCATGAGACCTCCTCAGAACCCACAGCAAAGCAGCCTCTCCGAGTCGATCTACTCTAACCGCCGCCCCGCCGGCCGCCGGCCGTTCCATCAGACGGAGAGTTATTCCTGGGTCGTCTGCTCCTCTCCGTAGCTTCGTCCGCCAGCGAACCGGGCCGTTGGATATTGTGGTTGGGCGCATATTCTGAGAAAAGGAGACCGCAGTGGCTCGCTTCGCTATCAAGACCCCTCCGCAGCACGCATCCTGGAGCGACATCGTCGAGATCTGGGAGGCGGCCGACCAGATAGAACTGTTCGAATCCGCCTGGAACTTCGATCACTTCTATCCGATCGCCGGTGATCCGACCGGACCATGCATGGAGGCGTGGGTGACGCTCACCGCGCTGGCGCGGGCCACGTCACGGATCCGAGTCGGCTGCATGGTCGGCGGGATGCACTTCCGCCATCCTGCCATCACCGCCAACATGGCAGCGTCGCTCGACATCGTCTCAGAAGGTCGGCTCAACCTGGGTCTCGGCGCCGGATGGTACGAACTGGAGGCCCGGGCGTACGGTCTGGAGTTGGGCACGATCAAAGACCGCATGGACCGATTCGACGAAGGAACCGAGATCATCTCCCGGATGCTCTCTCAGGAAGAAACCAGCTTTGCAGGACGCTTCTACCAACTCGAAAACGCACGCTGCGAACCCAAGGGCCCGCAACAACCACATCCGCCGATCATCATCGGGGGGCAAGGCGAGCAAAGGACCCTGCGCACCGTGGCGCGCTGGGCGCAGATGTGGGATGCCCTCATGATCGAGCCGGGCGACTGGCCCCGCAAGCATGAAGTTTTGGTCGGTCACTGTGAGGACGTGGGCAGGGATCCAACCGAGATCACCTGCAGTGCTCACGTCCGCTGGTCGGCCGAGGCCGACCCCGGGGCCCTCGCTGATCGGGCGGCACGACTGTTCGAGGCAGGCGTCGACGTCGCCGTCTTCAGCATGCGTGCTCCGTACAGCGTTGCGATGGTGGAACCGATGGTGCAAGCCCTCTCGGAACTCGTTTGAAGATGCGTCCGGAACGCGTTGGTCTGCTACTTGAGGGGAGCCCGGTAGGCGACGGCGGCGACGTCGAAGTACTCCATCTCGAGTTGGTTGTTGAGTGTGTTCTCCACATAGTCCCGGAACCGGTCGGTGGCGAAACATGCTTCCGCCGACGCCCGGTCCTCGAAGTGGTAAACCGAACACATCCTGGCGGTCTCCTCGTTCATACCCCAGGTCTTGTCGATGAGGCCCGGCACGTCGTTCTCAAAGACGGGTACCGCCGCTTGGCAACGCGCGGCGGTTTCCTCGAACGTAGGTAAGTACGCCGGATACAACAGCACTACCACGACCATGGATCCCTCTCCGTCGGGGAACCAATCCTATTCGAGCTCTCGCGTTCCGGCCCACCCGTCGGGCCGGAACGGCGGTGTGAGTCGACCACATCAGTCGATCAGAAGCACAGCCTTTCCGTTCACCCGCCGCTCCGCAACAGCAGCAAAAGCTGCTTCGGCCTTCGTCCAGCTCACTTCCATGCCGATGTGGGGATTGAGTTCACCGCGAGCCACGAAGTCGGTGAGGCGCTCGAGGTCTTCACCGAAGCTGGGCGGCTGGGCACTCGCGTAGACAAAGAAGCCTTCGAGACGGGCTCCCGGGCGGCCTACGAAATCGCCAAAGCTGATCTCGGCCGCTTCACCAGACGAGTTTCCGAAAACAATCACGGCGCCTTGCGGAGCGACCAGGCGAACTGCGGCGGTTAGAGACGATCCTCCCGCCGACTCGAGAATGACATCAAAGGGCCCTTCGGCCTCGCCGATGTCAAAGACAACCCGGGCAGCCCCCAGTTGAGCAAGGCCATCTGCTCGTATGGCGTCACGCACAACCGCCGTCACCGAAGCACCACCCCGGGCGGCCAGCTCGACGGCAAACCTCCCGACGCCGCCTGCGGCTCCCGTGACGAGCACGCGACGGCCGAGCAGCTCCCCGCCCACCCGCAGCGCTCGAAGCGCCGTCATCCCGGCGATCGGTAGGGTCGCCGCCGCACTGAAGGAAACGCCTTCAGGCAGGACGGCCACGCGGTCGACGGAAGCGCTGACCCGCTCGGCCCAGCCGCCTTGGTCCACCCAGGCAACCACGCGGGCTCCCGCCGGAGGGCCCGAGCCGTCGGCAGCAGCTTCCCGAACGGTTCCGGCTACATCCTGACCGGGCCTCCAGCCCTCGGGGCGGGCGGCCAGAAGCCGGAGTTCCCCACGGTTGACCGACATCCCGGCAACATCTACAACCAACTCTGCCGGCGTTGGGTCGGGTTCGGACACTTCGGTCAAATCGACACCGAGCCCGCCGTCTCCTCTGTTGACAAGTGCCCGCATTGCTCCTCCTTCTCAGCCAATGCGATCACCTTAGATGGGACGAGACGACCGAGCCGCGAGAGCGGCGTTGGCGGCCCGGCTTTGGGACCTTTGACCCTGCCGGTCGCCGGTCAGATCTCTATGGTTGGTCTCACGAAACGAGGTGCGCGGCCGGACCTTGGAACTCCAGGTCTGGCCGACTGACGAAGGAGACAAGATGCCCGATCAGTCGATGGAAGCTCTCGTCCTCACCGGTCCCAATCAGTTCGAGATCCAGACCACCGACGTGCCAAAGCCGGCCGCCCACGAGGTGCTTTGCAAGGTTCACTCGGTCGCTATCTGCGGAACCGACAAAGAGATCATCTCAGGGAACTTCCTCAAACGGGGCTGGCCGCGCGGGTATCCGTACACACCGGGACACGAATGGTCCGGTGAGGTCGTTGCCCTCGGCGCTGATAGCGAAGGATTCGGTTTCGCAGTGGGAGATCGGGTCGCGGGAACGGCACACTCGGGCTGTGGGTATTGCCGGATGTGCACCATCGGTCGCTACACGCTCTGCGAGAACTACGGGAACGAGGACCGCAACCACCGGCACTACGGCCACTACAGCACCGGCGCACTCCGCCAGTACCACAACAGTTCGGTCAAGTCGGTCTTCCCCATTCCCGACTCGATGACCTTGGAGCAGGCGGCCTTGGTGGATGCCAGCTCGATTGCCTTGCACGCGGTCAAGCGCGGCAAGGTGATGCCGGGCGATTCGGTGGCCATCGTCGGACCGGGTGCCCAGGGCTTGTTGGCAGCCCAGTGCGCCGCGACGATGGGAGCATCGCAAGTGATCGTGGTCGGCCGGGGACCGCGACTCGAGACGGCCGCCGCTCTCGGTGCCGACATCGTCGACAACAGCAAGGTGGACGGCCCCCAAGCCGTGCGCGATCTCACCGATGGCAAGGGCGCCCACATGACGGTCGACACGGCAGCCCGTGGCACCTCAACCCGGGACGCAATCGAGATGACCCGCAAAGGCGGACGAGTCGCCCTGATCGGTGTTCCTCTGGATGCCTCCGAACTCCCCCTCGGCCGTCTCGTCATCGAGGAGATGGACCTCTATGGCGTACGTGCCAATCCCGGGACGTGCGCGGAGATCATCCCTCTCATCGCCGCAGGCAAGATCGACGTCGATATTGTCACGACTCACAGGTTCCCGCTGAAGGACTTCGGACTCGCCTACGAGACCTTCACAGAGCGCATCGACGGCGCAATCAAGGTGCTGGTACAACCCAATACGGTCTAGGTAATCAGAAGACGAAGAAAGGGCAGTGTTCATGAGCGAATGGCAGATACCCCCCGATGGCGGTCACATGGAGCGCCCGTCTGGCATCTATTACCAGACCATGACCGGGAAACAGGTCGAGGACCGACTCAAAGAGAACGATCTGATCATCATCCCGATCGGCAGCACCGAGTCGCACGGTCTCGCCCAGAACCCGGGTGAGGACACCTTCTTGGTGACCCGGCAGGCCGAGCAGATTGCCCAGCGCACCGGATGCACGGTGGCTGAACCCATCTGGTACGGCTCCCATCCGTTCCACCACCTCGGCATGCCGGGCAATATCGTCATCCCGGAGGAGACGTTCACGGCCTATCTCCGAGCCGTCATCGCTGGGTTCTGGAACGCCGGTTTCCGCAAACAGATCCTCCTGAACGGGCACGGGCAGGACTATGTGATCCCGGTGGCCATGCACCAGTTCGGGAAGAAATACCAGGTGCCGTGCATACTGATCAACGTCAACTGGTGGTTCGTGATCCCCGAACATCTCCGCGACAAAGCCCACGGCGGCCCGTTCGAAACGCCTTTCATCCACGGTGACGAATGCGAGGCATCGTTTTCGATGGCCCTGTTCCCGGAATTCATCGATCTTCAGCATGCAGAGAAGACCTCGTTCAAGCCGTTGCTGCCTCCCGGGCACATCAACAAATCCGGCTCGGCACTCCCCCTGGCGGAGGCACCGCTGCCCTTCTGGCAGCAAGTAGGGGGTTCCCCGCTCGAGGTGGTCGCCACCCCGGAAGGCACCGTGGGCGACGCCACACTGGCCGATCCGGCCAAGGCGAAGGGCGGAGTCAACGCGATCTTGGACTACCTGGAGAGATTGGTCAACGACATCATGGCGATGTACCCGGTCGGCGAACTTCCGCCCATCGAGCAGGTGAGCATGCGTCCTCGCGAGGACGTCGAAGCGGTGCTCAAGGGACCACGTGAGCCGGGCGGCCGCCACCTCTACACGTTCGCCTATCCGCCGTGATCGTGGCAGGGGGCCGAGTGCGTGGAGACTGAGGCTTGATGTTCAGGACCAGCATGGCGATCTCGCCCTGCCCGGCTGAGTTTGCCCCACTGCTTTTTGCGGGCGACTGGATAGCGGCCGTCGATGCGGCCGTAGAACTGGGCTATGACGCCATTGAGATGAGCGTCCGCGATCCGGAGGATGCGGCCGTCACATCATGTGATGCCGGCCTTCGTGGGCGCGGCCTGCACCTCTCGGCGATTGCCACGGGACAGTCCTTCTACTCGGACGGATGGTCGTTGACGGCCGAGGATTCCCGGGTCCAAGCCTTGCTCGACCAACGCATGCACCGCATCATCGACCTGGCCGCCCCCTGGGAGGCGCTGGTGGTCATCGGCGGCGTCCGCGGCAAACTCACCGGGTCGGAGGGCGATCGGGTCGATCAGTATCGCCGGGTGATCGAAACTGTTCGCCGGTATGCCGAATATGCGCTCCCGCGCAACGTTTCGCTGGTCGTCGAACCGATCAACCGATATGAGACGAACCTCCTCAATACGATCGACGAGGCATTGCGGTTCATCGATGAGGTGGACATGGAGAATCTCGGAATCCTGGCCGACACGTTCCACATGAACATTGAGGAGGTTTCGTTGGCGGAGTCGTTGCGATCGGCCGGCGAGCGCGTTCTGCACGCACAGTTCACCGATAGCAACCGGCGAGCGGCGGGCCAGGGTCACATCGACTTCTCGGAGTTGGCGGATGTGCTACGAGAGGTCGATTTTCGGGGCCACCTCTCGACCGAGACCCTGCCTT
>JAHEDM010000011.1 GCA_024641205.1 Actinomycetes bacterium | reverse complement strand
GATCAGCACAAGCAATCCAACGACGACGAGAAGCAGCGATCGGCGATAGAGGTTTGACATGGCCGCTACAGCCTACCCGCCGCCGCAGATCTGAGCTACCTCCCGAAGTCGGACCCGTTGTCCTTCAGGTAGGCACGCAGGCGATCCATCACTTCCGGCTGTGGTTCTTCGCGAAGACGCTCCCGCACCATGGCCTTCAGGTGGCTCTCAAAGCCGAACGCTCCCTCACAAGGCGGGCACTTTTTCAGGTGGCGCTTGATGCGAGCCTTCTTGAACCAACCGATCTCATCATCAAGGTAGAAGTAGACCTGTGCCACCGCATCTTGGCAGTTGTGCTTACTCATCTCCTGCCACCTGTTCTCCGGTGAGGCCGTGTTGCTCTGCAAAAGCCCATAACGCCTTTTGGAGTGCCTTTCTTCCCCGATGAAGTCGCGACATCACCGTTCCGATGGGGACATCTAGGATCTCGGCGATTTCCTTGTACGAAAACCCCTCAACGTCGGCCAGTAAAACCGGCATCCGGAAGTGCTCCGGGAGTTCCTCGACCGCTGCTTTCACATCAGCATCGACGAACTGCTCGAGCACCTCATCTTCCGCACTTCTCGAGGCACTCCCCGACTCAGCCGACCCAAGACGTTTGTACAGGTACAGATCCTCGATCTCACCGAAGTCCACCTCGCTTGGCCGCCTGACCTGCTTCCGGTAGCGGTTGATATACGTGTTGGTGAGAATTCGATACAGCCAGGCTTTCAGGTTGGTACCCGCCTGAAAGGTGTCATAGGCCCGATACGCCTTGAGGAACGTCTCCTGCACGACATCCTCGGCGTCGGCCGCGTTGCGAGTCATGCGCAGCGCCGCCGAATACAACTGCGGCGCGAACTCCATCGCATCCTTCTCAAAATCGGCCTGATCAGCCAGAAATTCTCCCGGTCGGACAGGGGTGACGATAATCGAGGGAGACAACAGTGAGAAGTTGGGAAGTGCTCAGGATCCAGTACTCAGTACGGGTACAACGTACCGGGCACTGGATACGAGGTACTAGGTGGCGAGGCAGACTGTCGCCGCCGGCAAGGCAATCGCCCACCGGGTCCGCCGGTTCGTGGCTCGTTTCTTCACTGTCGCTCCTCATGAACGCTACGCCGGCCCGAGTAGGCACGCGCCCTCGTCCTCGTTCGGGTGTCTGGCTGGTAGCTGGTAGCTGAGTGCTAACTTATGCGCCGCGCCGGAGTAGCTCAGGGGTAGAGCAGCTCACTCGTAATGAGCAGGTCCGGGGTTCAAATCCCCGCTCCGGCTCCAAACCTCCGATGGCCGTCAGGTGGCCGGGGTCAGCTCGGCGAACAGCGTGGCGAATACCAACTGCGGGCGCTGATTCGCCTGCAATTCGGTCACAGCATTCAACACCCGGTCGGCGTTGGCCACTGCCGCGCCTGGTCGAATCATCGCCAGGGTGGCGGCCGGGACGTCGTGGTTGCGAACCGGTCCCCCGAATTGGGCCGACGCTGCATCGGCGTACCACGAAGCAAGGATCTCCAAACCGGTGATATGCAAGGCCCGCTTTTCGCGGCGACGATCCCGCTCGTGACGCTCGCGGAGGGCCTTGAGGCGGGAGGCAGGCAGATCGTCTGATATCTCCCCGGTTTGGCGGGCATCGAGGGCCTTGAGTAGCGGTTCCGCAGCTTCGAGCACCTCGTCTGCGAGCCGGAAGGCTTCTCCCGGGTGCGGAGATACGCGAACGGGCACACTGAGCCACAGGTCCCGGTACACGGCCAGATCCGAATTCGTTGCCAAACCCAAGGCCAGACCGGGACGACCCCCGGCAATCCGGGCTGCCTGTCCGGCCTGCTCGGCTCCGATGCCGTGCGACTCCAGGGCGGTGATGAGGGTCTCTTCTCGGACCCGGCCAAATTGCACGGTGCGACAGCGGCTGCCGATAGTCGCGGGAAGATCATCTTCCGATTCGACGACCAGGACAAAGACGGTGCTCGGGGTCGGCTCTTCGATGGTCTTCAAGAGGGCGCTGGCTGCCTGCTCCGACATCGATCCGGCCTCGTCAAAAACGAAGACTTTCCTGTCCCCTTCCACTGGGGACATCGGCGCCTGAGCGACGGTGGCCCTGGCTTGCTCAACCGACAAAGCCGTCCTCCCGTCCGGCTCAACGGCGATCAGGTCAGGATGGTTTCCGGACGCGGCTCGCCGACAGGAAGAACACGCAATGTCGTGCGCTCCACCCTGATCGCAGAGCAATGCCGCGGCAAAGAGATGAGCGACGGTCGCCTTCCCCACGTTCGACGGGCCAGCGAAGAGATAGGCGTGGGCAGGAGCCATGATCTCCTTCGCCAGCAGACCGATGATGCGGTCGTGTCCTATGACCCCGTCGAATGGCCGCACTACCATCGACCTCGCACCAGGTCCACCACCCGCTCGGTCACCTCGCCGACAGCACCACCGGCATCCACGACCACAACGCGATCCGGTTCGGCAGCTGCCAACTCCGCATAGAACCCGGCCACGCGCTGTTGAAACTGCACCCCCTGGCCTCCTATGCGATCCTCGCCGTCCTGGCGTGCCAAACCCGCTTCAGGATCGACGGCCAGCACGATCACGAGATCAGGCCAGGTGCTACCCAATCCAGCTTGATTGACCTTTCTGACGGCTTCGATTCCGATTCCCCGCCCCCCGCCCTGATAGGCAAGCGACGAATAGACCGAACGGTCACCGATCACCCACGCGCCGCGCTGCAGGGCGGGTTCGATGACTTCGACGGCGAGTTGGGACCGCTGGGCGGCAAACAACAGGGCCTCGGCCCACGGCGTCATGTCATCACCCTCCAAGAGCAGCAGGCGAATCCCTTCACCGGTTGAGGTGCCACCCGGTTCCCGCACGGAAATCACCTCGAACCCGTCTTCGCGAAGCGCGGCGGATAGGAACTCCTGGATCGTTGACTTCCCGGCGCCTTCGATTCCCTCCAAGGCAATGTACCGACCGCGGCTCACTTTCGATCCTCCGGCGATCTCCGCTGCCCTCGCACGGACGTGAAGGCATCGCTGGCATCCTTCAACGTGCGGTAGGTCTCCTCGCTGAACTCGGGGCCCGATAGGGTTCCCCGCAGATTCCACAACGTCACCAGGCCGGCCGACAGGACGATTGCACCACCAATAGCCAGAGCATTGCGAATCCCGTTGTCGAAGGGCGGCGGCAAAATGCCGTCGAGGGCCGCGGCCGCCACCCCACCCAGTGCGATGGATATGAGAAGAGATGTTCTCGCCAGCGTGTAAAGCGCCGCAAAAGTCCTTCCGCGCATTTCATCAGAAACCTGCTCATGGAGATGCGTGTATCCCATCACGTAGGACGACCCGGCTCCGATCCCGGCTATGAACAACCAGCCGGCAGCACCAAAGACGGAGCTCATCGTGGTGACCATCGTGATGGCCGCCCCGGTCAAGATGAGACTGATCGCAAAGGCGAGATCACGTCGCCCGATCTTGGAACCGATGGTGGCGAGGACCAGCATCCCCCCACCGACGCCGCTACCCAGAGAGGTGATCAACACCCCGAAACCGGTATTGCCTCCACCCAGGACGTCCCGCGAGAACGGTTGACCCAGGATGAAGAAGATGCCTGCTCCGAAAAGGGCAGTAGCCATCCCAACGATGACATTGCGCACACCCGGGTTGCCGACGACAAACCGCACCCCGTCGGCGAGATCACGAAGGGGCGCCCGCCAATCTGAGGCGCCCTTGGCTTTACGGTGCTCGGCAACTTCTGGTTTGGGAATCGGGATCCTTGCCACCAGGAAAGCCGAGAGAAGGAATGTGAACGAGTCAAACGTGAAAGCCGGACCAAAACCCACACCGAATCCGCCCAGATCGGGAAGCCAATCACCGACCGTGACCAGGAACGAGAAGAACGCCGAGGAGACCGGCAAGCTGCCGTAAGTGGCTACCAGTGTGATCGAATTAGCTGCGACCAGGCGGCCAGGAGGAACCAGGTTAGGAACGCTGGCATCGCGGGCCGGTTGCCAGAAAAGGGTCAGTGTTTCCATCAGAAACGAGACCAAGAACAACATCGCCAGGTTGTCTACGAACACGAGCGAAAGCACCAGAATTGCCCGCGCCACATCGGCCGTGATCATCGTGAACTTCCGGTTGAACCGATCGGCCAGAACTCCAGAAACCGCCCCGAACAGGCCGGGCAGCATCCGGGCACTCAAAGGAACGAGGATTCCGGTGACGCCTCCCAGTTGGTCGGCCAACGCGATCGTGGCAAACAGGGCCACCCAGTCGCCAAAGCTGGAAACGACCCCTGCCCACCACAGGCGAGCAAAAGGACCTTTCCTCAGCAAACTCAATGGCCGCGCTCTCTGTTCTGCCCCTTCCACCATGACCGGAACAATAACGGGCGAGGTTCACTTGCCGTTCATAGTTCATGGTTTCCGGGATCTGCAGCGCCTTGGCGTTGGGAACGATCCCGCTCCGTCGATCCCCTCTCGGGCTCGACACTTCCCCCCCAATTGGCTCAATTCGTTCGCCACGGGGGCGGGATGCTTCTCTCCGATGTCTTGACTTCTCAGAAGTCCGCTTAGTATTCCTTCCTCTGTGTCCAAGCCACTCATCATTGTTGAATCCCCTGCCAAGGCGCGCACCATCGCCGGTTTCCTCGGTTCCGGCTATGTAGTCGAGTCGTCGATTGGCCACATCCGCGACCTCCCTCGCAACGCCGCAGAGATCCCACCGGCATACCGCGAGAAGCCCTGGGCGAAGCTGGGAGTCGATGTCGAGCATGACTTCAAGCCCCTCTACATCGTGCCGCGCGAGAAGAAGGAACAGATCAAGAAACTCAAGGCAGCTCTCAAGGAAGCGTCGCAGGTGTTCCTGGCAACCGACGAAGATCGCGAGGGAGAGTCGATCGCCTGGCATCTGCTCGATGTCTTGAAACCCAAAGTTCCCGTCCGCCGGATGGTGTTCCATGAGATCACGCCCGAAGCCATCGGTCGCGCCCTCGAGCAGCCACGAGACATCGACAACCGATTAGTAGAAGCGCAGGAGGCTCGGCGAATCCTCGATCGCCTGTACGGATACGAGGTGAGCCCTGTGCTGTGGAAAAAGGTGCAGCCCAAACTCTCCGCCGGCCGGGTCCAGAGTGTTGCGGTCCGCGTCATAGTTGACCGCGAACGCGAGCGGATGGCGTTCCGATCTGCTGCATTCTGGGATCTGGAAGGACTATTCAAGACCGGGGACGGAGACAACTTCCTGGCAACCATGGTGATGCTGGACGGGCAGCGGCTGGCGACCGGGAAGGACTTCTCCGAATCCGGGGAGTTGACCGGCGACGCTCTCCTCCTGGATGAGACCACCGCCACTGCCCTGGCTGAAGGCCTCACCGAGGCATCCATACAGGTCCGTTCGGTAACTCGCAAGCCTTACCGCCGTTCGCCGTATCCCCCCTTCCGCACCTCAACGCTGCAACAGGAAGCCGGTCGCAAGCTGCGGTTCGGGACCGCCCGAACGATGCGCTCGGCCCAACGCCTGTACGAGAACGGCTACATCACCTACATGCGCACCGACAGCACCGACCTCTCAGAGACCGCGGTGGCGGCAGCCCGTCGGCAGATCGCCGACATGTACGGCCGGGACTATGTCCCGGCCAAACCACGCACGTATGCGAGCAAGGTCAAGAACGCCCAGGAGGCTCACGAGGCTATCCGACCCACCGGAGAGACTTTTCGCACCCCGGAGGAAGTAGCGACCGAGATCGACGGGGATGAGGCAGCCGTCTACGAGTTGATCTGGAAAAGAACGATCGCCTCGCAGATGGCGGACGCAGTCGGTGAGAGCGTACAGGTGCGCCTGGGCGGCGTCTCGGCGGCGGGCGAGGACGCGGAGTTTGCGACGAGCGGCAAGGTCATCGAATTTCCCGGCTTCCTGAGAGCGTACGTCGAAGGTAGTGACGACCCCGACGCCGACCTTGACGACCAGGAACGACGGTTGCCGCCGCTGGCCGAAGATGATCCGCTCGACCTCGACGAGATCTCGGCAAAACCCCACGAAACCAAACCACCGGCCCGCTTCACCGAAGCATCCTTGGTACGGCGTCTCGAAGAGCTCGGCGTCGGCCGGCCGTCCACCTACTCCAGCATCATCACCACCATCCAGGATCGCGGCTACGTGTGGAAGAAGGCTTCGGCCATGGTCCCCTCCTTCACCGCGTTCGCCAAGGTGACGCTCCTCGAGCGGCATTTTCCCAACCTCATCGACTACGCCTTCACGGCCCGCATGGAGGATGACCTCGACCTGATCGCTCGGGGAGAGGAAACCTCTGCTCCGTGGCTGGGTCGGTTCTACTTCGGAAACGGCAACCCCGGCCTGCACAGCATGGTGACGGACCGGTTGGGCGACATCGACGCCCGGGAAATCAATTCGATCCCCATCGGCACCGACCCGCAGGGAGTGGAGATCGTGGCCCGGGCGGGCCGCTACGGACCATATCTGCAGCGGGGTGAGGACTCGGCCAGCATCCCGGATCAGCTGGCCCCCGACGAGCTGACCGTCGAAAAGGCCCTCGAGCTGCTGTCGGCGCCGAGCAGCGACCGCCAGCTGGGCACCGACCCGGAGACCGGACTGTCCGTATCTGTCAGGAGCGGACGATTCGGACCGTACGTGCAGCTCGGAGAGCAGGAAGAAGCCGGCAAA
Source organism: Actinomycetes bacterium (assembly GCA_024641205.1). Taxonomy (GTDB): domain Bacteria; phylum Actinomycetota; class Acidimicrobiia; order Spongiisociales; family UBA4744; genus UBA4744. Next base: position 8,590 of record JAHEDM010000011.1, on the reverse strand, counting down.
CCAAAACGAGCGTCGCTCTTCAAAGCGATGGAGCCCGAAGAAGTCACGCTCGAAGTTGCCCTCCAATTGTTGTCCCTCCCTCGGGTCGTCGGAGTTGACCCGGCGGACGACCAGGAGATCACTGCTATGAACGGTCGCTACGGACCGTATATCAAGAAGGGCAATGAAACCCGCTCGCTGGAGAATGAGGATCAGCTACTCACGGTCGACCTCGACGAAGCTCTGGTCCTGTTGTCCCAGCCAAAGCGGCGGCGCGGCCAGGCGGCCGCCGCCCCGCTGCGAGAGCTGGGCAACGATCCTGTTTCCGGCAAGCCGGTCGTGGTCAAGAGCGGGCGCTACGGCCCCTACGTGACAGACGGAGACGTCAACGGGTCGCTCCGCAAGGGAGACGACCCGGACAGCATCACGCTGGAACGTGCCGCCGATCTGCTCCAGGCGCGCAGGGACAGCAAGAAGTAGCGCCTGGTTCTTGCGTGAGTTTGCTGCGGTGCGCGCAGGCTTCTCACGCCAGAACGGGGATGACGTTGTAGTCGGCCAGCACCCGGCGCCCGTCTTCAATGACGACGTGGCTCACGGAAGTGTTGGCGGGCACGCCCAGTCGCCGCCGAGCGGAATGATCCAATCCCAGGATGTCAGACACGTAACCACGAATGGCTGCCCCGTGCGAAACGATACCGATGTGCCCCTCGTGACGATCGGCGATCACTTCGGAGACCGCCCTCGTCATGCGCTCCCGCAAACTGGCCCAGGTCTCTCCACTGTCTCCTCGGGGCAAGTCTTCGTTGTGCTCGTAGATCCGATCCCACAGCTCAGGCCAACCGACCACAATCTCGTCGCGGGTTTGACCTTCCCAGGCTCCCATACCCAACTCGACCAGCCCGGGGTGGGTAGCCAATTCCGATCCGTTGGCGAGGGCTTCGGCAGTTTGGTACGCACGCCCCAAGGGAGAGGCGTATACAACGCCAAACTCCCCATACCAGGCAGCTAGATCGGCTGCCTGGCGTCGCCCCACGTCATTCAATCCGTTGTCGGTCTGACCCTGCCAGCGACCGGAATCGTTCGCAGCAGTTCGCCCGTGCCGAACGAGACCCAGGACCAATCCCCCCTCCCGGAGCCGGCTCCGAGCCCAACCGTTCACCGGCCCCAGGTGTGCGGCATCGTTGAACCGAACCAGTTGCATCCGGTCGCCGTCGGCAACCACCGTTGTCAGCGAAGTATTGGTCACCCGGGCCACAAACCGGTGAGGCTCGCGGAGCCCGAGCACCAGGCCCAGGACGGCTTCGATCACCCCGCCGTGGCAGACCACCAGCGCAGACTGGCCATCCCCAAGACCGTCAAACAGCGCATCCCGGGCGGTCAGGACTCGATTCACCAATCCGGACAAGGTCTCACCGGTCCCGCCCAGGGGCACATCCTGTCTGTCCCGCAGCGCAGATAACTCGTGGGCGAACCGTTCGCTGATCTCGTCGTTGGTGAGCCCGTCCCAGCCTCCGACATCCATCTCTCGCCAGGCTGCATCGGTGACGTACGGCCGATCGAGCGCATCCGCGGTTTCCACGGCCCGTTCCATGTCCGAAGAGACCACAAGGTCGAAATGTTGGTTGCGGAGCCGCTCGCCAACCGCGACCGCCTGCATTCGTCCCCGTTCGCTCAGCGGGCTGGAGCCGCGGCCCTGGATGATGCCGGAAGCATTACCGGTCGACTCACCGTGACGAACAAAAGTGATGGAGCGCATGAGCCAACGATGGTACCGCCTGGTTCGAAATCCGCAGCCAACGGACTCATCCGCCTGACTCGAGAACCGAGACTCGAGAACCGTGGCTGGTGTTTCAGGCGATGAACGCTGAAGCGAAGATGAGACTGACGATCGTCATCACCTTGATCACGATGTTCATGGCCGGACCTGCGGTGTCCTTGAAGGGATCCCCGACCGTGTCGCCGATCACCGCAGCCTTGTGGGAGTCGGATCCTTTGCCACCGAAAGCGCCTGCTTCGATGAACTTCTTGGCGTTGTCCCAGGCCCCGCCTGCATTGGCCATGTAGATGGCCAGCAGAAAGCCCGTGACCAGTGCCCCGGCCAGGAAGCCCCCCAGGGCCTCCACATCGATGAAACCAATAACGATGGGGAAGAGAATGGCAAGCGCTCCAGGCAATACCATCTCCCGCAGGGCGGCGCCCGTGGCAATGTCGACGCACTTGCCATACTCGGCCTTGACACCCTCGCGGCCTTCCCGCAGCCCCGGGATCTCCCGAAATTGCCTGCGTACTTCTTCGATCATCTTGTTGGCAGCGCGGCCGACTGCGTTGATGGTCATGGCCGCAAACAGGAAGGGGAACATGGCTCCCAGGAAGAGGCCGACGATGGTGCCGACATGGGTGAGATCAATCGACTCGAGTCTCACCGCCTGGGTGAACGCTGAGAACAGCGCCAGGGCAGTCACCGCGGCCGAAGCGATCGCAAAACCCTTGGCCATTGCGGCTGTCGTATTTCCAAGCGAATCGAGGGCGTCGGTAGCCTCCCGAACGTCGGGCGACAGGTGCGCCATCTCGGCAATTCCGCCGGCGTTGTCGGCGATCGGCCCGTACGCATCGACCGCAACCGTTATGCCCAGGGTGGCGAGAACGCCGATGGCGGCGATGGCGACGCCGTAAACTCCCCCGCCGTCGCCGAGCGCCCAACCGCCGGCCCAGAAAGCACCGAAGATGCCGACGGCGACGACCATCACGCTGAAGGCCGCGGAACGCATGCCTTCAGCGATGCCGGCCAGAATCACCGTCGCCGCGCCGGTTTCAGACTGGCGGGCGATCTCTTTGACCTTCTTGTAGTGGTCGGAAGTGAACCATTCGGAAATCTGGCCGACCGCCATGCCGACCACCAAACCGATCACGACGGCCACGAACAGACCGATCGGGTTCGCGACCCCTTGATCTCCGCCGAAGATCCAGAAGGAGAGCCCGAGCACACCGAGCGCGGTCAGGCCCGAAGCTGCCCAGGTTCCGCGGTGGAGACCGGCGGCCAGGTTCTCTCCGGTTGCGCGGACGAGGAAGGAACTGGCGATCGAAGCGAGCATGCCCAGGGCCGCCACGGCCAACGGAAAGATCACTGTCCCCGAGAGGAAGGAGCTTCCTTGGAAAACAATCACCGCATAGACGATCGGAGCAACGAGGGAACCGACGTAGCTTTCGAACAGGTCGGCGCCCATTCCTGCGACGTCACCCACGTTGTCACCGACGTTGTCGGCGATGGTGGCCGGGTTGCGGGGATCGTCTTCCGGGATCCCGGCCTCGACTTTTCCGACCAGATCAGCCCCAACGTCGGCAGCCTTCGTGAAGATCCCGCCACCCACTCTGGCGAACAAAGCAATCGAAGAGCCACCGAGACCGATGGCAGCCAGTACGTCGGCCCACGTTGCGTCGAGGTTGCCGATACCGAGCAGTTCGGTGTTGAAAAGCCAGAATCCCAGCGCAACCCCGAGCAGTCCAAACCCGGCAACTGTGAATCCCATCACGGCTCCGCCCCGGAAGGCGACAGGCAACGCCTTGGCGACTCCCCCAGTCCGGGCTGCTTCAGTTGTTCGCGAGTTGGCGGCGGTGGCAATCCGCATGCCGACAAATCCTGCCCCGCCTGAAAGCAAGGCACCAAACACGTATGCCGCCGCTTTCCAGCCTCCGTCGGGCAGCAACGCCGCGATCAACACGGCCAGGATCACAATAAACCCTGCTACCCACGTGTACTCGCGGCGCATGAAAGCGTCGGCACCCTCCCGGATGGCGTTCGAGATCGACACCATCACATCCGAACCGCGGTCCATGGCCAACACCTGACGGGCGAAAACCACGGCCAGGCCCAACGCCATCACAGCAGCCACGATGGCCGCTATCAAAAAGAAGTCGGTTGACATCTCCCCCTCGATTGCTTGCCGGCACGGGGAGTATATAGAGGCAAGCGAATGCCCACCAAGACGACGGCTATTCCTCCGATTCGTCGCGCTGGGTAGCGTCCTGCTCGGGCGCACCTGTCACCGGCGAATCGAGGATCTTGCCCATCGATGCAACCGATGCTTCTTCGGCCGCCTGCTCATCGTCGAGAGGTTGCTTCCGCAACATCCGATTGAGAATCAACGGCGCGAGCAGGGTGGTCACGACCACCATCATGACCACGATGGCGTTGTCACCCGGACTCACCACATCGCTCAACTCGCTGGCCCCCAACGCGGCGAAGATCAATCCGACTTCTCCACGGGGCACCATGCCCACCCCGATTATCTTCCGATTGACTCCCTTGGACAGGACCCCGAGGCCGGCCACGAACTTGCCGACGATGGCCAGAAGCGAAATGACCGCACCGGCCAGCAGCACCTGGGGATCTGCCAGTGCCTTCACATCGATCTGCGTACCGATGAACAGGAAGAAGATGGGCACGAATAGGAATGAGATCGGCCGGAGCTCGGCTTCGATTCGGTCCGAAAAATCCGTTTGACCGGCCACCAGACCGGCCGCAAATGCCCCGACGATCGGTTCGAGCCCGGCGAAGTGTTCGGCGGCCAAACCGACGGCAATCGCGAAGACAAACGACCCTACGACGAAGCTCCCCTCCACCTTGAGAAACCGCAGAAAGCGGAAGAAATAGGGAGCGACTACATGACCGACCGCGACAACAACGAGGAGAAAACCAATCGCCTTGGCCGTGATGATCAGGATTGTTCCTGTGGAGAATTCGCCTTCGCTCCCCAGTAATGCCGCAACCACTCCCAGAATGATGAGCCCTATCACGTCGTCGATAACCGCCGCGCCGATGATGGTTTTCGCTTCGTCGGTGTGGAGGCGACGCAGGTCGGCAAACACTCGCGCAGTGATCCCCACACTGGTCGCCGTCATGGCCGCTCCCATGAAGAGAGCCAGCTCGGTTGATCCGCCCCCGATGGAAAGCAACCGGACCGCGAAAAACCCAAGCGCAAAAGGAGTTATCACGCCCACCATGGCCACGGTCAACGCCGAAGCCCCCAGCCTCACAAAAGAACGAAGATCGGTTTCGAGCCCGACTTCGAAAAGGAGCAGGATCACACCGATCTCGGCCAGCGTTGAAAGCAGGCCCCCGTCATCCCCGCCCACCCAGCCGAGCACACTCGCCCCGATCACAGCACCGATCAGCAACTCCCCGATCACAGCCGGTTGGTGAAGCCGGGCCATAACCTCGGCTCCGACCTTGGCCGCGATGAGGATCACCAACAGCTCAACCAGACGTTCGAAGACTTCCACCCTCACTCCCAAACAGGGGACCAGGCAGATGCTAGGAGACTCTGCGGCCCCACCGGTTCATGGACTCCCGATAAATCGACTGCACCCCTACAGTCCCGATTTCCATGAAACCATTTCGCCTCACGGCAATCCTTCTGACAACGGCAATCGCGGCGGCCGCGTGCACCTCGGCGACCGAACCGAGCACGACCACCACGCCCACCACGGCGCCCACCACCTCCACCAGCGCGCCAACGACGTCGACCGCAACGCTGCCCGAGACGACCGTTTCGCTGGAACTCGCCGATGCCCCGATGGGTCTCGATGGGGCCGTCCTGGACCTTTATGCCTACGCCGCGAACCCGTCCGCCGGAGAGGCTCCAGACCTGCCGGCCGGCCTCACCACTCAACTCGCCGATCTCGGACAGACTCTTGGCGAGATCAGCGTGTCCGGCACGGTCACCAGCGGCCAGATTCTCGGATCGCAAGTTGCGGTTGTGGTTGCAGACGAGGACATCGTTCTCGCCGTAGCGGATCAGCCCGGTGCTTGGAGGATCGTTGGAGCCCGGCTCTCGAGATTCGGCAAAGCAGCCTGGTACGGCGAAAGTCCCCGACTGGCGCTGGTCATCGGATCTGATGCCCGGCCCGGTCAGAACCCGCTCGGTTATCGGGCCGACTCCCTGCACCTGGTTGGGGTCGTGCCTGCCACGGGGCAGGGAGCCATCGTCGGAATACCTCGGGACTCCTGGGTGGAAGCTTCCTACGGGGGCAAGAACAAATTCACCAATGTGATGGCGTCGCGCGGACCTGAGGTAGTGCTCGAAACGGCCCGCAACCTGACCGGTCTTCCGCTCGAGGGTTATCTGATCACCGGGTTTCTCGGCTTCAGCGCCTTGGTTGACGAATTCGGAGGTTTCGAGTTCGACGTTCCTTTCGCCATGGCCGAACCGAAGTCGGGCGCATTCTTCCAAGCCGGCCTGCAACTTTTCACGGGTCCGGACGCGCTGGCTTTCGCACGCAACCGCACCCTGTCCGGCGGGGACTTCACCCGCAGTCTTCACCAAGGACAACTGATGGTTGCCGCCCTCGGGAAGGCCCAGACAGTGGGCATCGAAGGGTTGCCAAAGCTGCTTGAACTGTTCGTCGCACATGCATGGACAGACTTACCGGCGGAAAGCCTCCTGACTCTGGCCGCCTCCGCGTACGAACTGGATCGCGAGATCGTCAGCAACGTCGTCGTCGACGGGCAGGTAGGGACCGCCGGAAGCGCGAGCGTCGTCTACCTGACCGATGCTGCGTTCGCCACCTTTGCCGACCTCGCCGACGGAGTGCTGGAACAGGAGTAAGCCCTCACCGGGGTTTGTCACGCGGAGATGACAGACTGACTCTCCATGGACCTCGACGAATTGGTACAAGCTTGGGTTGAGAACCCGGATCTGGAGGGTGACCTTGCGCATCTCGAGCGTCTCCCCACCCGCCCGGCCATCTTCGGCGATGTCGACCCTCCTCTGCCCGGAGCGCTCACCCAGCGTCTGGCCGAGCGAGGCGTCGAGCGCCTCTACCGACACCAGGCCGAGGCGGTGCGGTCGATACGGGAAGGATCGCACACCGTCCTGGTTTCGGGTACCGCCTCCGGGAAGTCGCTCGGCTACCAGATTCCGATAGCCGAAGCGATCCTCGCCAACCCACGCACGTCGTCTCTCCTCGTCTTTCCTACCAAGGCACTTGCCCAGGACCAACTGCGCAGCCTGACCGGCCTGCGGATTCCCGGGCTGGTAGCCGCCACCTACGACGGAGACACTTCGACGGAGGACCGCCTCTGGGCAAGACGTCACGCCAACGTCATACTCACCAATCCCGACATGCTCCACTTCGGCATGCTCCCCAACCACGGGAAGTGGGCCGACTTCTTTCTCCGGCTCAAATACATCGTGATCGATGAGATGCACATCCTGCGCGGCATCTTCGGCAGCCACGTCGCCCACGTCGTGCGCCGTTTGCGCAGGATCGCCGCCCACTACGGCGCCCAACCGACCCTGGTATTCGCTTCGGCCACCATCGGCAACCCCGGTCAGCTGGCGGGGCGATTGAGCGGCCTGGAGGTAAAGGTCCTGCCGGGCGACGATTCGCCGCACGGCGCAAAACTAATCGCTCTTTGGAATCCGCCGCTGGTCGAAGAAGGACCGCGCCGTCGCCGCAGCGCGATGGCGGAGGCCACCGACCTCTTTGTCGACCTGGTTCGCAATCACCAGCACACGATCGTGTTCTCGCGGAGTCGCAAAGCGACCGAGCTGATTTTCACCTGGGCAAAAGATCGACTCGGGGAGCCGTTGGCGGAGCGTATCGCCCCGTACCGGGGCGGCTACCTTCCGGCAGACCGCCGCCGCATCGAAGCTGCCCTGTTTGCCGGCGATCTGCTCGGCGTCACGGCCACCAATGCTCTCGAGCTCGGGATCGATGTCGGGAACCTGGACGCGGCCATAATCAATACGTTCCCGGGAACCCTGGCTTCTTTCTGGCAGCAAGCCGGCCGGGCCGGTCGCAGCCAGAAGCATTCCATTGGCGTGCTGGTAGGCGGAGAAGACGCACTCGATCAGTACTACATGACCCATCCCCGCCAGCTGTTCACTCGACCGCCGGAGTCGGCGGTCATCAATCCGGACAATCCCCTCGTCGTCGAAGCTCATACTGCATGCGCGGCCCATGAACTGCCTCTCCAGCCTGAAGACCGGGAGTTCCTCGGCGAGGGTATGGAGGAAGCGGCCAACCGTCTAGTTCAGGCAGGCGATCTGCGCCTCCGGGAAGGCCGCCTGTTCTGGGCACGTCGCTCCCGCCCGGCTGGATCGGTCAGCATCCGGAGCTCAGGCGGATCCCCGTTTTCGGTCGTCGATGCCGCAGCCGATGAGTTGCTCGGAACCCTTGAAGAGAGCCAGACGTTCACCCAGGCGCACCCCGGCGCGGTCTACCTCCACCAGGGGGACACCTTCGTCGTCGACCGGCTTGACCTGGCCAACCGGGAGGTGCGCGTGCACCTCGAAACGGTTGGCTACTACACCCAATCGCAGGAAGAGAAGTATCTCGAGATCCTGCAGACTCGCGATCGGAGGCCGGTGGGGCGTCTCATGCAACATCTCGGTTCGGTGCGCGTCGAGAGTCATGTCGCGGCGTTCAAACGGAGGAAGATCGGCTCAGGGGAGGTACTCAGCTTCGAAGCCCTCGACCTGCCCCCGGTCGAGTTCGAAACGGACGCAGTGTGGTGGACCATCCCGGACAATGTCTACCCAGCCGCCGGGGTCAACCACCTCGATGTGCCCGGGACGCTCCACGCGGCGGAACACGGGGCGATTGCGAT
>JAHEDM010000245.1:1080-4201 GCA_024641205.1 Actinomycetes bacterium | reverse complement strand
GGATACGCAGAGCAAACGACGATTTGCGTCATTTCGTACGCAAATCGAGTATAGTGCGTACTATCTAACGCAAACGTCGAGATAGGTATGAGCGGCTCTCAAGGTGAATCGAACGGAAGGCCTCCCGCCAACAAGGGACTGAAGTATCCGGCCGAGGTTCTGAATCCTGGTGAGGTGCGTGCACTCATAGGTGCCTGTTCATCGGATTCGCCGACCTGGCTGCGGAATCGGGCTCTGATCGTTCTTCTGTATCGGACCGGTCTGCGATGTTCTGAGGCGCTGCACCTCGATCCGAAAGATATCGACTTCGAACTCGGTGCTGTTTCCGTTCTCCACGGGAAAGGAGACAGGCGCCGGACGGTCGGTATCGATGCCGGGGCGCTTGAGGTAGTCGAGGGATGGACCGAACGCCGTGCCAAACTGGAACTAGATCGGAACGCACCTCTGTTCTGCAGCCTCACCGGCGGGCGCCTTGCCGGTTCGTATGTTCGAACCATCCTTCCCCAGCTGGCCGAGGCCGCAGGCGTCGCGAAGCGGGTCCATCCGCACGGATTGCGCCATACCCATGCGTTCGAGCTTCTCCAGGAAGGTGTGCCGCTTCCGATCATCCAGCGTCAACTCGGTCACGTTTCATTGCAGACAACTGACACCTACTTGTCCCACTTTGCTCCTATCGATGTGATCGAGAGAATCAGCCAAAGGGAATGGACCGTCTGACCTCAGGTTGCCGGGTCACGGTGCGATCGACCTTGGCTTCGACCTCCTGTCGCTGAGCCTTCTCTTGTCGCTGCCGTTCGTATTCCTTCGTGGCCATTTCCTCGCGTTGGCTGTACGTGTCGATGGTTGTCGTGATTTGCCGTGACCGAGTTGCGGTGGACAACCTTGGGATGGGCGCCCCGCGCGATGAGCATCGCGGCTTGGGTATGGCGCGGGCGGTGGAATTGCATCGGTTCGCCAACCGGCAGCTCATCTGCAGTCCAGATCTTGATCTAGGGACCAGCCCATGAGGTGGACCCCATTCACTCGGGATGACCCATTTGCCGGACTCGACACTGCGACTAACCGGGCTACGGCTGGGGGGCGTCGCTGTTCAAGTCGGCGAATCTCCCTATAAGGGTTGAGAAGTGTTTGGAGGTCCCGTGGCCGACTTTTGAGGCCTTTCAATTCCAGCGGCACTGTCCGACCCCTGATTTCTCCAATCAAGGAGTGCAAGTCGGTTCACCTGTAGGTGATCAATAGCGAAAGGCCTTGACATGGAAGAGATAGACGGTTCGATGGGTGAGGATTCGGTCATGGGTTTGCGTGATCGTCTGATCCGTGACGGTCTGGTGGCGGGTATGAAGTACGCGGAGGCTGGCGCGTCGGCCAGCGTCTCGGAGCGGACCGTGAGGCGGCTGATGGCCGACGAGTCTTTTCGGGGTGAGGTTCATGCGTTGCGTGCTGAGCGGATGAGTCGATTGGCTGACCTCTTTTCAGAGTTGGGGGGTGAAGCGCATCGGGTCCTGGCCGAGCTTTTGCAGGACGACAATCCTGGGGTACGTGCACGGGCGGCGCAGATCGCCTTGAGCATGGGTGCTCGGTTCCGTCGTGAGGCTGAGATTACCGACCGGATCGAAACGCTGGAACGGCGCATCGAAGCCCTCTTCGGATCTGATGGAGGTCATCATGCGGTCGCCTGACGCTTGGCTTGGGAGGATCGAGAGGTCGCTACCGCCGCCGCCGGTGGTCCCCGTTTCGATCGGTGAGATACCCAATGTCATCGACTTTGTGATCCGATCGGAGTTCCTCAACCGGCCTCGTCTCTACCCGGGTCAAGCAACATTACTGAAGGTCATCTTTCTTGCCAGCGAGTTGTTCACCAACTACGACCTGAAACGTCTTGCTCAGTGGGGTGTAGGTCGGTCCGGTGGGCTTGAGATCAACGGCCAATACGGGGTGACATCCGATCTGCTGGAGCGGATTGCAGCCAATAAGGCGGCGGGTCGGAAATGGTTCCGCGACGTGGTCTTCGCAGGTGGCCGTCGAGGCGGCAAGGGATACGTCGGATCCTTGGCCATCGCCTTCATCATTTGGCATTACCTGATGACCGGCGACCCTCAGGAACACTTCGGGATAGCCCCTGGCAAGGCACTGACCGTGGCCGCCTGGGCCCAGTCGAAAGACCAGGCCCGCGATGTGTTCTGGCGAGACCTTGTGGCGGTGATCCTCGAGGCGCCTTGTTTTCGGCGTTTCATTGCTGAACAAAGAGCAGACAAGCTGACCTTGTGGTCCCCGAAACAGCTCGAGCAACCGTTGGCATTGAGGGGAACACCCTCGATCGAGGTCGTGGCCAGGGAGTCGACCGAATCGGCGGCGCGAGGTTTCGCAGCGCCGGTGCAGATCCACGACGAGATGGCTCATGCTGTAGCAACCGGATCGGCTCGTTCGGTAGACGACCTTTACGTGTCGACCGCTCCAGCACAAGCCCAATTTGGGGCGGAGGCTTTCACCTACGCGCCATCGTCTCCGAGGGAACAGACAGGCCGCTTCTTCGAACTCCACCAGTTGGGACTTGAGATCAACCCAGATGGCACACCGACACACCCCGAGATCCTGAGCGTGCAGCTCCCGAGTTGGGACCTTTATGAAGACTGGGAGAATTGGAGCGACATTCCCCTCTATCCTGAAGGGCGAACCTCGGCTCCGATACTCCGGGCAGTCATCTCCGAATCCGACTCTGATGTCCAGCGGGTGAAGAAAACCAACCCTGAGATGTTCAGAGTTGAGTATTTGGCGCACTGGGCCGAAGTCCAGATCCCATTCCTTGCCAGGGAAGTCGTCTTGGCGATTCGTGATGCCTTCGACGGAAGGCACCTCGAAACCCAGTTGTCCGGTGATCGACGACACCGATACTTCGCTCACGCAGACCTGTCGTTAACCAATGACAACACCGTGCTGATAATCGCCCACGGTGAGGTCCTTGATGACTCTGGTCGACCCCACATATTCATCGACTACGCCCAACACTGGTCTCCAGGCGACTTTCCCACCGGACACATCAACCTGACCATGATCGAAATCATCACCAAACAACGACTCGACGACTTCTCCACATTGGAATCCCTGACATTCGACTCGTATC
>JAHEDM010000245.1:0-1070 GCA_024641205.1 Actinomycetes bacterium | reverse complement strand
ATCAGAGTGCAGAAATGATCGAGAGGTTGCGAGAGCACGTCCAGAGCAAACGGCGGTACACCAACATCGGACAATTCTCACCCACCAGACAGAAAGCCCGACAGATCGCCGAAACCACCAAGGTCGCTCTCTACGAGCGGCGGGTGCACGCTCCGGACTACCCGTTGCTTATCGACGAGCTGCTCTACCTTCAGGACCAAGGCGACCGAGTTGACCACCCTTCAACAGGACCCGTGACAACCAACGACTACGTCACCTGCCTCTTCGCCGTCGTGGCCGCCATAGAGGCATCAGCCCACGATCCGGGAGCAAGATTCTCGGGATTACGACTTCGAGGGATGCCATGGCCAGCCAGCGCATCAGACCAACGAGTATTCGACGCGCTAGGCGGTGGATCTAAACAGCATCTAGGTTCCGCGGGCGGACAACGCCGAGAAACCCGTCGAGACCAACTCAGGCGAAGGCGCAGTTGAGCTAGGAAACATGTTTTGACGAGAAACAGTGTCATGAGCGGCCAAACCCGGCCAATGACGGCCACAGTCAACCTTCCAGGGTTCTGTGGTCGACTCGGGTTGCACGAGACCTCCGCTTGCGGCAGGCGTTGTGTCACCCGGTGTCAAACGAACCATGCCGTGAGGCGGCGAAATGGGGATCACCCGATGAGATAGGCGGGCAACGAGACCGCACGGGGATGGCCTCGCGGCGCCTTCGCAACACCCATCCGTATTAGCTAGTGGGGCTCATAACCCGATGATCACAGCGCGAGATTGTCTGTCCAACTCAATGCTTCTGCTCAGCGATGGTGACGCTTTCACGTTGTAACGTCAGTCGTACCACGTTTTCGACAGCTGCGGGCTGGCTCGACGATCTGGTGCGAGGAATCGCGAAGGGGTCGCGCGGGATTACCGCCGGCTATGCGCCGGCACCATCACCCGAATCGAGTTCGATCGCTCCGGCGGAAACGAGGTCCGCTTTCCAACGGTCGACCATATCTCGCCCCTGGTAGGGGTTCGCGTCGATCCAATGCGCTACGTCCACAGCGGGGTAGCGTTCCCTCACCAGTTCGGCTG
>JAHEDM010000244.1 GCA_024641205.1 Actinomycetes bacterium | reverse complement strand
CTTCGTATTTCGTGCTTCGTAGCACGACGCGGAGGGGGTGCAGCTTCGCCGGGCGGGGGAGGCGCGGCGCTCGCCGCAGAGACAACCTCGCCAGATGGTCTGGCCCGTCCCGGGCTGCGACAATCTTGAATGCATCCAAAAACAAGGCAGGCACGATGATGAAGCGTCGACGGGTCAGGGCTCTCGAAGTCCCCTTCTCAGATTCGTGGCGCAGGCTGCTCGGTGCCAACCTGCGGTGGTGGTCTGCGCTCGATGACGGTGACCGCGCCCGGATGGAAGACCTGATCAGGATATTCCTTGCCGAGAAATCGTTCGAGGGTACGCGGGGGTTTGAACCGACCGAGGAGATGGGGGTCCTGATCGCCGCGCAAGCCTGTCTCTTGATCCTCGGTCTCGACTACGACCTCTACCGCGACGTGACGTCGATCATCGTTTCGCCCTCAATCCTTCACCAACCCGGATCGCGTTACCTCGACGGGGGGATTGTCAGTGATGACCATCCCGGACTGGCGGGACAGGCCATGCTCCACGGACCGGTGCTCATCGTGTGGGATCCCGTGTCGGACCAAGCGCGACATCTTGGTCGTGGCCACAATGTCGTCATTCATGAGTTCGCCCACAAGCTCGACATGAGAGACGGCGCAAGTGATGGAGTGCCGCCCATGTCCGCCGAGCTCAAACGCCGCTGGGAACCAAAACTGCGATCGATGCTGCAAGGATTGCGAGATGGCACGGTGGACGATCTCGACGGGTACGGGGGGACCAATCCTGCCGAACTGCTCGCCGTTGCCACCGAGGCCTTCTTCGATACTCCCGTCCGCTTGTTGCGAGATGAGCCAGAACTCTATGACCTTCTCCAGGCTTTCTACCGACAGGACCCTGCAACCTCTTGGAGGGCCATCTGAAAGAGCGGCCGACCCTTTCGGTGCAGATGGGCTGCATCGCCGAAGGCCGCCCTTTAGGGCCGATCACTCAACAACCGGAGCCAGCGCGGCCAGGAGGTTCTCTCGGTATCCGATCAGCGCGGACCGACCAAGAGCTGTGAGCGAGATGGTGGTCTGCGGCTGCTTTTCCTTGTACCCCTTGATGACGTCTACGTAACCGGCCTCTTCGAGCTTCGCCAGATGAGAGCCGAGATTCCCCCAGGTCAGGCCGGTCTGTTGGAGCAAATACGTGGCGTTGGCACTCTCGACCACGAACAGGTTGGTCATGATGTTGAGTCGAGCCGGCTCGTGAATCACCCGGTCGACCCCCTCGGGTTGCCGGTTGCTAGTCATGGACTCGTTCCACCGGAGCCTGGACCGGGTACTCCCTCAGGAAGCCGACCAGCTTATAGAAACCAATTGCCGCAACGATGACCGCCGGTATCCCGAACGCTATCCAGGGTGCCAGCCGGTAGTCCCACAGGACATCCGGCCAGATCAACAAGGGCATGGCCGAGCCGAAGAGGAACCCGTACAGGTAGAAACGCGGCACATCGAGGAAGTACGCCATTGCCGAGAACACCACCACGGCGTTGATGAGCCACACCAGCGGCATGAGAACTTCGAGACTGACGATCGAGACGCCCCCAGCGGCCACGAGTCCGCCCAGGACGAAGCCGATCAGAACGGATCCGAGCAGAGCGAGGCGGACGAAGGTGATCCGCTTGCGCCGGATCGGACCCGGCTTGAACTCGCCCAGTCGAGCGCTGAGCAGACGGCGCCGTGTGATCATGAGTGAGACGACGGCCACGACGGCCATGCCGAACATCACGAGCAATCCTGCCGTTTCGCTGCCCGACGAATCAGTGACCAGAGCGCCAATGGCCATCGTCCCCAGCATCAAGCCAAGGAAGATGTCGAAGATCCCGTCTTCGTAGAATCTCCGAAAGGCCTGCTTTTCCAACGTCTTGAGATCGGTTATCCCGGTCATGGGTTCACACTCCAATTATCTGTGCAACACAGAGTACTCTGCAATACAGAGTATTTCATCGACTTCTGCTCCGGGTCAAGGGTTGGAGCTTGCAACTGGGAACTTGTAACTTGTGGAGGCCACCGGTCGACAACCGGAGGTTTGGGAGAGGTGGCCGAGCGGTCGAAGGCGCTCGCCTGCTAAGCGAGTAGGGGGTTTAAAGCTCCCTCGAGGGTTCAAATCCCTCCCTCTCCGCTAGCCGCACCAAACGGTCGGGGCCCAGCAGAAACGCTGGTTTCTATGGTTGGTTCTGGGTGCGGCTTGTCCTCCGTCGGTGGATGCGAGACGATGATCCCGTGCACATCACCATCTTCACCCTCGGATCCCGGGGCGACTTCGAGCCATATCTGGCTCTGGGAATGGGACTCGTGTCGGCGGGGCATACGGTGCGCCTGGCCACCCATGAGAGGTACGGTCCCGAGATCCGAGACACCGGTCTTGAATTCAGCCCGGCCGCCGGGGATCCCCGGCACATGATCGAGGGGGAAGCAGGGAAGCGGTGGCTCGAGAGCGGGCGGAACCCCGTCCGGATCATGCGGCGTCTCCTCGATGTTTCCGGACCCATCTTTCAGCAATACCTCGAGGACTGCGAAACGGCCATCGGCGGTACCGATGCCGTGCTGTTCTCGGTGCTCGCCTTCCCCGCCTATCACCTGGCGGAGGCGGCCCACATACCGGCGATCGGCGCCTACCTGCAACCGATGACCCGGACCCGTGAGCTGCCCAGCATATTCATGAAGTCTGGAGGATCACGTCTCCTCAATCTATGGTCACACATTGCCGTTGAGCAGGTCACGTGGCAGCCGTTGCGCCGCTCGGTCAATCGGTGGCGTGAAGGCTTGGGGTTGAATCCGCTTCCCTTGTCCGGCCTCTACCGATCCATCTACCAATCCATGACCGTCCTCTACGGATTCTCTCCTGCCGTGGTACCACCCCCGTCCGATTGGCCCGGACGGATCAGCGTGACCGGCTACTGGATTCGAAAGGTCTCCGAGGACCAGCAAGCCTCGGAGCGGATTGTCCGGTTCCTACAAAACGGCCCGGCCCCCATCTACGTCGGATTCGGTTCGCGGCCCGAGCGTCAGCCGAAAGAGCTGGCCGAACTCGTCTTGGCCGCGATCCGCCAGGCCAAACGGCGGGCGGTCCTCCTCACCGGATGGGGCGGCTTGAGCACAACCGATTCCAGCGACGACGTGCTGGTCGTCGATGACGTCCCTCATGATTGGCTGTTCCCGCAGATGGCGGCGGTGGTGCACCATGGAGGGGCAGGGACAACCGGTACCGCCCTGCAGTCGGGGAAACCGTCCATCGTGGTGCCCTCCTTTGCCGACCAGTTCTTCTGGGCGGAGCGAGTCGCGGCGCTGGGAGCAGGCATAAATCTGCCGCGCCGCAAGCTCACCACGGAGTCCTTGGCCGGAGCGATCGCCGAAACAGCCGATGCAGACTTCGGTCGAAAGGCATCAGCACTTGGAGCGAGACTTCGCGCCGAGAACGGTGTTGAACGGGCCGTCGAGAAATTGGGATATCTTCTGGGAGCTCGATGAAGGTCTTCATCGAACCAGGCGGACTTCGATTTCACCTCGGGCTGCGGCTCG
The DNA here is from genome assembly GCA_024641205.1 of Actinomycetes bacterium. GTDB lineage: Bacteria > Actinomycetota > Acidimicrobiia > Spongiisociales > UBA4744 > UBA4744. The sequence continues at coordinate 659 of JAHEDM010000244.1, read as the reverse complement.
CAAAGTCTCGTAGAGAGCGGAATCCCGGAGGGCGTCCTCCGGGAGCGGCAGAGGGATGTCGAAACGGATCATGTCGTCTTCTAGCTGCTGCTCGATGCCGGGTCGGGTGAGGGCGTCCAACACCTTGCGATTCTGGGAAAGCACATACGATCGAAACCGCTCTACACCGTTCTCCAGGGCCGATTCGGCCAGCAGAGCCAGGAGGATGCCGCCTAGTCCCCTGCCCTGGTACTCGTCGAGCACGGCCACGGCGGCTTCGGCAGTGGTCGGATCGTCGGTCTGGCAGACGTAGCGGGCCAACCCAATGCCCCGATGCCGGCTGCCCCCGGCCAGCTCGGCTCCCCAGGCGAAATGGGTCCGGTAGTCGATCTCGGTCAAATAGGAGAGTTGCTCCTTGGAAAGGTGATCGATCGGACGGAGGAACCGAAGGTAACGCGATTCGACTGACAGGTGAGCTAATCCCTCGACGATTCGAGGCTTGTCGGCCGGGACGATCGGCCGGACCCGGACCGGGGTTCCGTCGGCGAGATAGACGATGGTCGTGCGAGTCAGGATGAATTCGTCCGTGATATCCATTACAAACGCTCGATCGGTACAACATAGACGGTGATCATCAGAAAATGCAGGAGAGCGGCCGAGATCACCAGCATGTGGAACAC
>JAHEDM010000243.1 GCA_024641205.1 Actinomycetes bacterium | reverse complement strand
TTTGGCCGACCTCGGCTACGACGTTGCCTCCGCCGCCACCGGCCTCACCGGCCTCGAATCCGTAATCGCCCAAGCCCCCGACGCAGTCGTTCTTGATCTTGGTTTGCCCGATGTCGATGGTCGAGAAGTGCTCAAAATGATCAGAGCGGTTAGTGCCGTTCCGGTGATCGTGGCCACCGCTCGGGACGATGAAACCGAGATTGTGAGGGTCCTCGACGCCGGTGCCGACGACTATGTCGTCAAACCGTTCTCAGCCGAGCAACTCGAGGCTCGGATCCGGGCGGTTCTACGGCGAGGTGCGGGAGAGGACCCGGGTGGGACGATCGAGGTGGGTGAGCTTTCTATCGATCCTCAGTCAAGGGAAGCACGGATCGCGGATCGTGACCTCGAACTAACCCGGAAGGAATTCGATCTGCTTCTCTATCTAGCCGAACGAGCCGGTACGGTGATCGGAAAGCGGGAGCTGCTGGCGGAGGTGTGGCGCCAACCCTACGGCGGGGCGGACAAGACGGTCGATGTTCACTTGTCCTGGGTACGGAGGAAACTGGGCGAATCGGCTGCCGAACCTGTCTACTTGCACACCGTGCGGGGGGTCGGCGTGAAGTTGACCGCCCCCACGCCGTGAGGCGCAGGCTGGCGCTGGTTTCGGCGGCCGTCACGGCCATGGTGGTGCTGGCCTTCGTGGTCCCTCTGGCGGGATTGGTCCGGTCCTTGGCCCGGGACCGGGTGCTGGTCACCGCCGAGCGGGAAGCCCAAACCCAGGCGCAAGCGTTGGGTGTTGTGCTGCCCGAGGCCGGTATCCGGGGGGCCCGAGTTCTGGTCGGTTCGGGAGAACTGCCGAACGATGAGTTGCTGACCGTGGTATTGCCAGACGGGACGATGCTGGGCGCCCAGGTGCCGCTCGACGATGGCTTTGCCAGAGCCGCGCAGGGGGAAGCCTTTCGGCACAAGGTGGCCGCAGGCGAGGCCATCTTCGTTCCAGTTTTCCTGGCCGGGGAACCGACTGCGGTCGTGCGGGTATTCGTAACCCGTGAGGAGCTGACCAGGAACGTTGGTGCGTCCTGGGCCGTCTTGGGTGCATTAGGGATTGCCCTTGTGGGGCTGGCTGCTCTGGTGGCCGACCGTCTAGCCCGCTCGATCGTAGAACCGGTTCAGGTCCTCTCTACGGCTGCCCATCTCATGGGCGAGGGTGATCTGGACGCTACGGTCGAACCGGCCGGGCCTCCCGAAGTGATTGAAGTGGGACATGCCTTCAACCGGCTCGGGTCTCGAATCCGGGCCCTGATATCTCAGGAGAGGGAATCGGTCGCCGACCTGTCCCATCGCCTGCGGACCCCGTTGACCGCCCTGCGGCTGGACGTGGGGTCGGTCGACGATCCGGAGGTGGCGGCCCGGCTGGCTGAGGATCTCGATGATTTGGAGAGAACCGTAGACCACATCATCCACGAAGCTCGTCGTCCGGTCCGAGAGGGTCCCGGCGTGATCGCCGATGTGGCCGCCATCACCCGGGACCGGCTCGAGTTCTGGGGTGCGCTGGCCGAGGATCAGGGTCGGCACTGGTCGAGCGACCTTGAAGTAGGGCCGCTCCGCACGGCGGCCCATCCCGGTGATATCGCGGTAGCACTCGATGCCCTCTTGGGAAACGTGCTTGCCCATACTCCGGACGGTGCTTCATTTTCGGTGAGCCTCCGTCAGGATGGTGGTTTGGCCGTCCTGACCATCGAGGATCAGGGGCCTGGTTTCTCGGATGAAACGGCAGTCGAGCGAGGGACCAGTTCTTCCGGTTCGACGGGTCTTGGTCTCGACATCGTGCGAAGAACTGCCGAGGCCGGCGGCGGGGATCTCGACATCGGCAGATCCCCAGCAGGAGGTGCGCGGGCGATCGTTCGGTTCGGATTGACCGACCTTTAGCCGGCCCCTGAGCGGAGGTGGACCACCGCGGCCGAGGCCGGCTCCTTGGTGGAAGAGCGCTCGATCTCGTGGCTGATCTCATCGACCAGGAACAACAGTTCCGAACGGATCTGCTCGAGAGAGCCGTGCACGTTCTCGACAGAAGTCTTGATGTCGGTGAGTGATCTCCGGTTGTTGGTGAACAGTTGGGCGAGTTGACGGAGCCGTTGCATACGTTCGTTGAGAAAACTCCGGTCGATGTCGGCCGTCTTCCGATCGGCACTCTTGTCGAGCATCATCTCGGCGATGCGGAGCGCAACGGCCAGCATGGTGCCGTCGCCTTCGTCGACGATCAGAATTCGTTCGCCGTACACGCCAAGCGGTCCCACCTCTTTCGGGAAAGCGTCCCGGGCCGAAACGCAGATGGCGAAATCAGCCGAACGGTTGGCCATAGCCCGGTCCAGTTCTTCGAGGATTCCGTCCCTGCCGGTCAGGTTGATTCGGCCGGTGTTCTTGGCCTCGATCACGATGCGGCGGTCGGAAGGAAGTGCTACGACGAAGTCGCCCACCAGGGTCTCGGCTCCCAGGTCGCCCTTGACCCGCCCGGTCCGCTCCACGACACATCCGGTGCTTCGCACGGCTTCACGCAGGGCGTCCTCGATGAGGTCTTCGTAGTCGAACCCTTTGCGGGTGCCCCGGTCGGCTTCAATTTGCTTGCCCCGTTCGTGCATCAGGAGATCGCGCAACTCTCCAAACCGCTCGTCGATGGACTTGGAGAGCCGGGCGAGCGCCGAACCGTCGGCGTCGGGATCGAGTGCTTCCCGCAGGCGCCCTTCGAGCATCCCGTCCGGTCCGAGGAGATCGTTGACCTGGTCCAAGAACCGGGCAGTGTGGCTGTCTGTGAAGTCGGGATTGAAGCTACGCAGGAATTCGTCCCGCCATTGGGTGAATCCGTCGAGGGCACGACCCACCATCGACGATCGAAGGTCGGGGTCGAAGTGCTCCCCGAACGTTTGCCGGGCGGCGGCCAGTACCTGTTCGACCTGAAGCCGGGCCTCGGTGGTTACCTCGTCGACGGAGCGACGGACCCGAGCGTCGACCTCCGCAATGTCGATGCCGAGGCCCATCGTCAGCAAACCCCGGGCGCCGACTTCGAGCACCCGCCGCACCATGTCGGCCCGCCGTTCGCCCGGTTGGGCGTTCAACAGCTCAGCCAGGACCCCGTCGTCGACCTGGAGGCTTTCGATTGTGACTGCCGTTCCGCTGATGCATATCTGTGCCATGAGGTCAATGTATCGGGAGGGTGTGACAGGTTTGGGTATTTGGCATGTGGGACAATCGCCCTGCATGTCTACGGGCGTATCACCATCTGCCGCGCTGCGGGCCTCCCTCGATGTCCTCGTCGAGCGGGTCGAGTCGACCTCATTCGACTTGCCTTCTGTCGAACAATCGAAGCGTGAGACGCTGCGGAATGATCTGGCCTGGACCATCCGCGAATACCTGCTTCCCCGCCTGAGCGATCTCGAAGCGCCCTTGCTGGCAGTGGTCATAGGCTCGACGGGGAGTGGCAAGTCGACGCTGGTGAACTCGCTGGCCCAGGAGCGCATCAGTGATCCCGGCCCTATCCGGCCGACCACCCGGGTGCCGGTCATCTGGACGCACCCGGATCATGCTCAACGTTACGAGGAGGGTTTCCTCACCGGCTACGGCACGGCCGACGACGCGGTCCGCCGGCTGCGGATCGTCACGTCGAACCATGACCTTCTGAACGGTGTGACGGTGCTGGATGCGCCCGATTTCGATTCCGTGGTTGAAGGGCACCGGGAGATGGTCGATGATCTGTTGGCCGTCGCAGACCTGACCGTGTTCGTCACCTCGGCCCAGCGATACGCCGACGCAGTTCCCTGGGAGTTCCTCGAGCGGGCCCGCCGCAGACGACTCCCGATTATCTTCGTTCTCAACCGGCTTCCGCCGGAAGGCGCCGATGAAGTTGTCGACGACTACCGCCGCAGGCTCTCGGAACGAAAGATCTTGTCGCAGGCCGAAGCACAGACCATCCTGCGGATCCCCGAACAGCCCATTCGGGCCGAGCACGGCGGACTGCCTCCCGAGTCGGTCGGCACGCTCGTTGCCACCATGGAAGCCATGTCCGACCCAGAGCGCAGGCGGCAGGTCGTGATTTCAGCCACGAAAGGTTCGGTACACGATGCCGTCGACCGTGCCGTCGAACTGGCGATTGAGATCGAGGACGAGGTCCGGCAAGTTGACGCCCTCCGCCTGGCCGCCCGCCGGGCCTATCAGACTCAGGCTGCGGAAATCGCAGAGTC